>JBEANV010000190.1:0-17479 GCA_041165285.1 Pseudomonadota bacterium
CGCCAGCTGGCCGAGCTGGACGTGTCCGCGCCCATCTTCGAGGTGGATGCCCGCCAGCGCACTGATGTCTCGACGCTGATCGAGGCCTTGCTGCTCCAGATTGATCCGACCCTCTGACCCCGGGAACCACCGCGCCCTCCATGGACCACTACACGCTCACCGGCGAGTTTTTCCTCCACCCGACGCCGGCGGGTGCCTACTACGCTGCCAGTCGGCCCACCCGCGACCCGGCGCGGCTGTTCCTTCAGCGACTGCTGCGCGAGTCCGAGACACCGCGCCTGACCGCCGATCTGGTGCAGGACTGGATGTCGATGGGCCAGCAGGACGCGCTGGAGTTCATCTACCGCCTGCAGTCCTCCGGCTTCGTCCAGGGGCTGCCGATGCACGTGGAGGTGCCGCCCGACTCCATCGAGGCGATGCTGCCGCCGCTGCTGTCGCAGCTGTCCGACGAGGGCAAGGCGATCCTGGCCGACAAGCGCGGCCTGTACCTGGGCACCGCCGGCTTCGCACACGAGACGGCCGAGGAACTCGCCGCACTGGGTGGCGACCTGGCCAGCGTCCACGAGCGCCACTCGCGCCTGCTGCACGGCAACATGCGCCTGCGCAGTGACGGCTGGGGCATGGTGAACGCTGCCGGCTACTGCGAGGTGGGGTTCTGGCCGCTGTACTTCGGCGATGACTACTTCATCCTGATCGTCAACGGGATGCCGCGTTTCAACCAGGAAGCCTTCACCACGCTGGTGTGGACCCTGGGCGTGCGCTACGGCAACACGGCCTTCTGACCTTGCTCCGGCTCCTGACCTCTCTGCCTTCCCCGATCCCCCATTTTTCTCTCGAAGGAACTGCCCCATGCGTGAAGACCTGCTGAACTCGATCCTGAGCGAACTCAACGGATCCACCGCCGACATCGAAGCCTCCGCCGTGCTGTCCACGGACGGCCTGATGATGGCCTCGATGCTGCCTGCCGGCATGGACGAGGACCGCGTGGGCGCCATGAGCGCGGCCATGCTGTCGCTGGGTGACCGCACGTCGCGCGAACTCGCCCGCGGCGAGCTGGAGCAGGTGCTGGTCAAGGGCGCCAAAGGCTATGTGCTGATGACCTACGCCGGCAAGGACTCGGTGCTGACCGCCCTGTGCAAACCGAATTCGCGTCTCGGTCTGATCTTTCTCGACGTCAAGCGCGCGGCCGACGCCATCAGCAAGGTCATCTGATCGGTCTGTCGGGATCGAGGGAAATCGATGATGACCGATATGAGAGAGGCGGATCTGGTCCCCACGGCTGCACACCGCGAGCTGACGCTGAGCTACCACGACGGACGCACCCGGCGTGTGCTAGTGATCGACCAGGAAGTGCCCTACCCGGACGGCAAGCTGATCGTGTCGCGCACAGATTCTGCGGGCGTCATCACGCACGCCAACCAGGCCTTCGTGGACATGTCGGGCTACGAACGCGATGAGCTGATCGGCGAGAGCCACTGCATCCTGCGCCACCCTGACATGCCGTCAGCAGCGTTCCGCGATCTCTGGGACACGGTGGGCCGTGGTGCCAAGTGGCAGGGCTACGTGAAGAACCTGCGCAAGGATGGCGCCCACTACTGGGTCTTTGCCACCGCGATCCCAATGTCCGTGCAGGCCGCGTCGTGGGCTACACGTCGGTACGCCGCAAGGCGTCGCGCGCCAAGGTCAACGACTGCATCGCGCTGTATGCGCGCCTGCGTGCCGAGGAGCTGAAGTGACCCTCGAACTGACTGTCAGCCCCGACTTCTCGCCCGAGCACATCGCCGGCTGGTATGTTTTCAATACTTGGCTGCAGCGCAAGCTCGGCGTGCGCATTCACCTGGAGCTGTACGAGGATTTCTCGGCCCAGCGCCGGGCCATCGCGGCCGACAAGGTGGATCTGATCTATGCGAATCCCTATGACGCGGCCATGCTGGTGCGTGAAAAGGGTTTTGTGGCCATCGCGGCCCCGCAGGGCAAGCTTGACGAGGTGGTGATTGCCGTCCCCGCAGACTCGCCCGTGCAGTCGGTCGAAGACCTGCGGCCGGGTCTTCGCCTGGCCGTGACCCGCGATCCGGACGTCAACCTGATCGGCATGATCCTGCTTGAATCAGCCGATCTGACCCGCGACAACACGCAGACGCAGCAGGTCTCGACCTACGTCGTGCTCGCCCGTACCTTGCTGCAAGGCAAGGCCGATTGCGGTTTCTTCCTGAAGGAGGCGTTCGATGATCTGAGCGCCCCGACCCGCCGCCAGCTGCGCCCGCTGATGACCAGCCAGATCAGTCTGGTGCACCATGTGCTGCTGGTCGGGCCGCGATGTACCGACCTGCGCGAGCCGCTGCAGACGCTGTTGCTTGGCATGTCGGCGCCCGGCTCGGATGGCCGCGCCACGCTGCAGGCACTGGGCCTGAGTGGCTGGGACAAGCAGGATCAGGAAGACACCGAATTCATGATCGACCTGATGGACACCTTGATGGTGTGAACACGGACATGTTGACACCACCACTGAAGCGCCACCTCCTTTCCCTTGCGCTGGCCTTGTCGGCCGGAGCAGTCCTGGCCCAGACCACGTCGGCGGACGCAGGCGCACCTGCGCCCGTGCTACGCACGACGGTGGAGCAGGACAACCTCTGGGACATCGCCGGCCAGCTCGCCCCGGCCGCGGGCGCCACGCGCCAGCAGTTCATGGTGGCGGTGTTGCGCCGCAACCCGGATGCCTTCGTCAGGGGCAATATCCACCGCCTGCGCAAGGGCGTGTCGCTCGCGCTGCCTGGCCGGGACGAGGTGCTGGCCGAGGACCGCGCCGAATCGGTGGCGCTGGTGGCCGATCACCTGAAAGCCATGCGCGGGGGCACGGTGCTGGCGCCGCTGACACCGCGCTCGGTGCCCGCGGTCACGCCGCCGGAGCCCGTCAAGCCCGCCCCCCCGCCTGCGGCCCCCGCTTCTGCGGCGGCGTCAGCGGCAGTGCCTGCAGCGTCGGCTTCTGTTGTGCCGATTCCTCCGCCGGCATCGGTGGCTGGGCCTGTTGCACCGGCGCCAGTCGACGGCAGTGCCAGTGCCGCAGTCGGTGTTGTTGGCGGTGGAATGGTGCCGCAGGTGCTGCCGTGGCTGCTGATGCTCGGTGGCGTGGCGGGTGGCGTGATCCTGTGGCGTCGCCGGCGTGCGGGGTTTCAGCCGGATGCCGCGCCGCAGGACTTCACCAACACGCTCAGTGCCACGCGCACGGGTGGCCCACGGGTGTTCGACATCTCGAACGCCGCGGCCGAGATGGCTCGCTCGGTGGAAACCTCGCAGGTGGCGACCCAGCTGGTGCGCAGCGATGCCGCGGCGGACGATGACGTGGACGTGTCCCGCCTGGCGGAACACGCCGCGATCAAGCTGGAGATCGCCCGTGCCAGTCTCGAGCTGGGCCGCACGGACGACGCGCGCGCATTGCTGCAAGCAGTGATGCGCGAAGGATCGGGCCGCCACGCAGCGGAAGCCGCCGAGATCCTCGCGCGCATGGGCTGACGCCCGGCAGCTTGCAGCTCAGATCAGTTTTCGGGGAGAAAACTGGCGGGCGGCAGGGATCTGTTCAGCCGTGCGCACGGCACGCGTGAGCACCTGGTCCGCGTCGATCGGCCCCAGGGCTTCGCACAGCGCCACATAGAACTGGTGCACCAGCTGCGAGAGTTCCGCAGGTGTTCCATCGATCACCCAGGTGGCCTGCATCGGCTGTCCCCAGGCGTCCCGCACCTGTTTGCGCACGGGCTGAGAGAGGCGGCCCTGGTCTAGCTGTTCCAGCGCACTGCTGCGCAGGTCCGACAAGGTGCCGGCGTGGAAGCGCTGCACGTCGGCAAGGGCGCTGCGCAGCAGTTCGGCGCAGACGGCCCGGTCCGGTGAAGTGGGCGGGGCGACCGGCGCGGCCGGCGCCCCAGGCGATGCGGCCTGCATGGCAGCAGCCACTGGCTGCAGTGCCGCTGGCGAGACCGCTGGCGGTGCGACCGGAGCGGGCGTGGGCGCCGGGGGCGTGCCGATCTGCATCAGCGGCCATGGGTCCATCGGCAGCTCGCTTTCGGGCTGCTTCAGGGCCTTGAAGTAGGCCTCGTAGAGCTTCTTGCGGCTGGCGGCGTCGATGTGGTGGCGTGCAGCCACCTGGTCGATGTAGCCGATGATGTCCGACACCGAATCGCCGCGCATCGACTGGTGCTGCATGCGCAGCGCGTCGAGCAGGGCGTCTTCCTCCAGCAGCGGCGACAGCACGGCGTAGGCGGCGCGGCGCCGCTGGGACAGGGCTTGGGTGGCCATCGCGTCAGGCTTCCTTGTGCAGTTGGCCCGGCGAGTTCTGGAACTCGGGGTAGCCGATCTCGTGGTGCTCGGTGTAGTCGAGGCCGCGTTGCTCGTTGAGCGTGGGTGCGCGCAGGCCGATCAGCTTGTCCACCGCCTTGAAGCACACATAGGCCGTCGGGAAGGCCCAGGCAAAAGCGGCCACGGCGCCCAGGGCCTGCACCATCACGCGGCTGCCGTTGAAGAGATCACCCTCGAAGAACAGGCCTGCAGCGATCAGGCCCCAGGTGCCGCCCAGGCCGTGGACCGCGATGGCGTCGACGGTGTCGTCGATGCGGCGCTTGCGCAGGGCTTCCGCGCCCCAGGTGCACAGCGCACCGGCGACCAGACCGGTCAGGATGGCGGTGAGCGGGTTGAGGGTCGCCGCGCCAGCCGTCAGCGCAACCAGTCCGCACAGACTGCCGTTCACCGACGCACTCATCAGGATGGGCCGGCCCGTGAAGCGCATGAAGGCCAGCGCGCCGATGCCGCCGGCGCAGCCGCCGAGGTAGGTGTTGAGCAGCACGGTGCCGAGTTGACCGCTTTCGACGCCGGCGATGGAGCCGCCGTTGAAGCCGAACCAGCCCAGCCACAGGATGAAGCCGCCCAGCGCCACCATCGGCAGGTTGTGGCCAGGGATGTCGCGCACCTCCCCATTCTTGCCAAAGCGGCCCAGGCGTGGTCCGAGTGCCAGCAGTCCGGCCAGCGAACACCATGCACCCACCGAGTGCACGGCACCGTCACCGGCCAGATCGACGAAGCCCATGGTCTTGAGCCAGCCGCCCGGGTTCCAGGCCCAGTGGGCGTAGACCGGGTAGATCACCAGCGCCATCAGCCCGGCAAACGCCAGATAGGCCCCGTAGCGCATGCGTTCGGCCACAGCACCGGAGACGATGGTCACTGCGGTCGTGGCGAACATCATCTGGTAGAGCAGGCCGACCGCGTCGGTCGCGCCCAGCTTCTGCGGCGCGAAGCCGCTGCTGCCGACCAGGCCTTCGACCGTGGTGCCAAAGGCCAGTCCATAACCGAACGCCCAGAAACTCACCCCGATGAAGCAGGTGCCCAGGTAGATTTTCATGATCACGTTGATCGAATTCTTGGCGCGTGACAGGCCACCCTCGACCAGCGCAAAACCCGCTTGCATGAAAAACACGAGGGCGGTGCAGATGCCCACCCAGACCAGATTGACCAGTTCGTTCATTGAGATGCGCCCCGCAACTTTGAGGGCAACAAAGACGCAAGGGCGATGCCAGATGAATCAGTGACTTGGTGACACTTGAAGTGAAAAAATCACGGGACAAGCGGTGCGAAATATCACGACCGACCGCATTCAGGAGCAAGACCCCGTGAAGGTCTGCACTACATTCGTGCGCACCTATGTGGTTCACGCACCATGAGTGCTCACGCGGGGAACACGCCTGTCGAGAGATAGCGATCGCCCCGGTCGCAAACGATGAAGACAATCGTCGCGTTGCGCACCTGCTGCGAGAGCTGCAAGGCCGCCCAGCAGGCCCCCGCTGCCGAAATGCCGGCGAACAGCCCTTCCTCGCGGGCCATGCGGCGAGCCATGTCCTCGGCGTCGGCCTGGCTGACCAGCACCAGCTCATCCACACGGCGCGGCTCGTAGATCTTCGGCAGATAGGCCTCGGGCCACTTGCGGATACCGGGGATGCGTGAGCCCTCGGATGGCTGTGCACCGATGATGCACACCGCGGGGTTCATCTCCTTCAGGTAACGCGAGGTGCCGGTGATGGTGCCGGTGGTGCCCATGGCGCTGACGAAGTGGGTGATCTGGCCGTCGGTGTCCTGCCAGAGTTCGGGGCCGGTGGTTTCGTAGTGGATGCGCGGGTTGTCGGCGTTGGCAAACTGGTCAAGCACCCGGCCTTTGCCATCGCGCGCCATCTGCTCCGCCAGGTCGCGGGCGTATTCCATTCCACCGGCCTTGGGCGTGAGCACGAGTTCGGCGCCGAATGCCTTCATCGTCTGGGCGCGCTCGATGGAGAGATCCTCCGGCATGATCAGCACCATGCGGTAACCGCGCACTGCTGCTGCCATGGCCAGCGCGATGCCGGTGTTGCCCGAAGTGGCCTCGATCAGCGTGTCGCCGGGGTGGATCTCGCCGCGCTCCTCGGCGCGCCGGATCATGCTGATGGCGGGGCGGTCCTTGACCGAGCCGGCCGGGTTGTTGCCTTCGAGCTTGGCCAGGAGGACGTTGCCACGCTCGGTCGCATCCGCGCCGGGCAAGCGCTGCAGGCGCACGAGCGGGGTGTGGCCGATCACGTCTTCGATGGTCTGGTAGGCGGGCATGGAATCTGTCTCCGGAGGTGGCGCAGCACCGATGTGGCACATTTTGGCAGCAAGGCGGCTGGCGTGCCGAGTTGTGCGGAGCACGGGTTCCGCCATGCCATAATCGCGGCTTCGCGCCCGACGCAGCGCGACACCCACCTGCCGGAGTGGCGAAATCGGTAGACGCAGCGGATTCAAAATCCGCCGCCCTCAACAGGCGTGCCGGTTCGAGTCCGGCCTCCGGCACCAGTGCATCAGGCACGACCAGGCGCTCCACTCTCACCTTCTCAGAGAGTCTTCTCATGCCCCAGATCCCTCCCATCACCAAGGCCCTGATGCTGATCTGCACGGCCATCTATTGCCTGCAGAGTTTGACCGGGTATTGGGTCGAAACGCTGTTTGCGCTGTGGCCGCTGGGCAGCGGGCCGTTCATGCCGTGGCAGCTGATGACCTACGCGTTCCTGCACGGCAGCATGGGGCACCTCTTCTTCAACATGCTCGGCCTGTGGATGTTCGGCGCGGAGCTGGAATCGGTCTGGGGCCGTCAGCGCTACCTGCAGTTCCTGGCGGCCAGCGCGCTGGCAGGCGGGCTGGTGCAGCTGCTGGTGGTGAGCCTGGGCTTCACGGGTGGCGGCCCGACCCTGGGGGCTTCAGGGGCACTCTTCGGCCTGCTGATGGCCTTCGGGATGATGTTCCCGGACCGCACGATCATGCCGCTGTTTCCGCCCATCCCGATGAAGGCCAAGATCTTCGTGCTGGTGTTTGGCGGGATGGAGCTGCTGTTCGGCCTGGCAGGCCCGGGTGGTGTGGCGCACTTCGCGCACCTTGGCGGCATGCTGGGTGGATGGCTGACGCTGCGCTACTGGCGCGGCCTGCCGCCGTTCCCGCCGAAGAAGCGCCGACGCTGACCGCTGCCGACCGCACGCAGCCGCGTCAGGCCAGCAGGCCGGTGGTGACGTCCGGGTAGCGCAGCACAACCCGCAGCTCCCGCTTCATGCGGCGATTGTCCAGTCGGCGCGATTCGCTCATGAAACTGAGCAGCATCGGGCTGAGTTGCGTGCGGGCTTGCTCGCGCGAGATGCGCCGCGGCGGAGGCGATCCGCAGAGCCGGGCTGCCAGATCGAAGTAGTCCCCCATTTTCAGGTCGGTGTCGTCGCAGGCGTGCCAGACGCGCTGCGGCCGTCCGCGCAGCAGCGCCGCGCTGCACAGGCGCGCCAGATCGTCGGCGTGGATGTGGTTGGTGTAGACGTCGTCCTCGGCGCACAGCACCGGCGTGCCGCGTGCCAGTCGCTCACGCGGATGGCCGCCGGGGCGGTCGCCAGCGTAGATGCCGGGGATGCGCAGGATCGACGCATTCACGCCGTGCGCGACCGCCCAGCGGCGCACGGATGACTCGGCGGCGACGCGGCGCCGCGCGCGGGCGTTGACCGGGGCAACGGGGCGGGTTTCGTCGAACCACGCACCCCCCGCGTCGCCGTAGACACCGGTGGTGCTGCCGTAGACCAGTCGCTGGCAGACACTGTGGCGTCCGAGTGTCTGCAGCAGGTGCCGGGTGCGGGGGTCGTCGTCACCGTTACCGGGTGGCGGTGCCAGATGCAGCACGCGCGCGGCGAGTGCGCCCAGACGGTGCAGCGAAGCGGGGGTGTCCAGATTGCCGATCAGCGGCGTGATGCCCTGCGCGCGCAGCGTGGCGGCGCGTTCGGGCTGCGACGTCAGCGCCCGCAGGGTCCAGCGCGTGCCCAGTGCCCGCGCAACGCGCTGGCCGACGTCGCCGCACCCAATGATCAGCAAGCGTGGCCGGCGCAAACGGCGCACTTTCATGGGGGTGGCGGCACGGGCGGCGCACAGGCGTGCAGGGTGGGGCATGGTTCGGGTTCTTTCGGATCGGTGCGGCACAATCTCGCCCGCGGCGATCTCGCCGGGACGGTCCAGAGGATACGAGCAATGACTTTCACGGTGACAGTGCAGCCCGCGGGCCGCAGCTTCGAGGTGGCGCGCGACGAAGCGATGCTGCCTGCGGCGATTCGCCAGGGCATCGGGCTGCCCTATGGCTGCAGGGATGGTGCCTGCGGATCGTGCAAGAGCCGGCTGCTCGAAGGGCGTGTGCTGCATGGTGCGCACCAGCTCAAGGCGCTCAGCGAGGCCGAAGAGGCGGCCGGCCTGATCCTCACCTGCTGTGCCACGCCGCAGACGGACTGCGTGGTCGAATCGCGCCAGGTGACCTCGGTGGGGCAGTTTCCGATCCTGAAGATGCCGGTGCGTGTCACGGCGATCGCCCGCCGTGCTCCCGACGTTGCAGTGCTGACCCTGCAGTTGCCCGGCAACCAGGTGTTCCAGTACCACGCGGGCCAGTACATCGAATTCATCCTGCGCGACGGCGCCCGGCGCAGCTACTCGATGGCGAGCGCGCCCGAGACGGCGCAAGGCCAGATGGAACTCCACATCCGCCACATGCCCGGCGGGCGATTCACCGACCACGTCTTCGGCGCGATGAAGGAGCGCGAGATCCTGCGTGTCGAGGGGCCGTTCGGCAGCTTTTTCCTCCGCGAAGACAGCACGAAGCCGGTGGTGCTGCTGGCGTCTGGCACGGGGTTCGCACCGATCAAGGCGCTGATCGAGCACATGCAGGTGCGTGGCATGGACCGCGAAGCGGTGCTGTACTGGGGTTGCCGCAGCGAAGCCGATCTCTACCTGCACGACTGGGCACTGGAGATGGCGCAGGCGCTGCCCTGGCTGCGCTACGTGCCGGTGCTGTCGGAGCCGGCCGAGGGTTGGGCGGGGCGCACCGGATTTGTCCACCGGGCGGTGATGGCGGATCTGCCGGACCTGTCTGGTCACCAGGTCTATGCCTGCGGGGCGCCGGTGATGGTGGGCTCTGCGCAGCGTGATCTGGTGGCCCGGTGTGGTTTGCCGGACGAGGAGTTCTACGCCGACGCGTTCACCAGCGAGGCAGACAAGCACGGCGGCTGACCAATGCAAAAGGCCCGCAGAGCGGGCCTTTGCGATCGATCCACCCGGATCAGGCTTCAGGCAGCGGCAGCAACCGCCAGGGCCTTGACCTTGGCAGACAGGCGGCTCTTGATGCGGGCGGCCTTGTTCTTGTGGAAGATGCCCTTGTCGGCGATCGAATCGATCACGGCCTGGGCAGACTTGAACGTGTCACCGGCCTTGGACTTGTCGCCAGTGGCAACAGCCTTCAGCACGCCCTTGACGGCGGTGCGAAACTTCGAACGCAGCGACGTGTTGGCGGCGTTCAGCTTGACGTCCTGACGTACGCGCTTGCGACCCGAGGCAATGCGGACGGTCTTCTTCTTGGCTTTGGAAGCGGTGGCCATAAATGTGTCTCGTGTTCCGGGTGGAGGAAAGCCTAGCAGTATAGCATGGATAATCGCAGGCTTTGCGACCGAGAACCCCCTGCCCATGAGTCTGCTCCGTTCTGCCTCTGTCGTGTCGGCCCTCACGCTGGCCTCCCGGATCACCGGTCTGGTGCGCGAACAGCTCATCGCGGCGGCCTTCGGGGCAAGCAGCGCCACCGATGCTTTCCAGGTTGCTTTCCGCATTCCCAACCTGCTGCGGCGCCTGTTTGCCGAGGGTGCGTTCTCGCAGGCCTTCGTGCCGATCCTGGCCGCTTCCCGCACGACCCAGGGCGATGACGCCACCCAGGCATTGATCGACGCGGTGGCTACCGTGCTGCTGTGGTCGCTGGTGGTGGTGTGTGTGGTCGGGGTGGTCGGCTCGCCGCTGCTGGTGTGGCTGATGGCGTCGGGGCTGCCGGCCGAGGCGCAGGACTCGGCCACCGTGATGACACGGCTCATGTTCCCGTACATCGGCTGCATGTCGCTGGTGGCGCTGTCGGCGGGCATCCTGAATTCGTGGAAGCGCTTCGCGGTGCCGGCCGTCACGCCTGTGCTGCTCAACCTGAGCGTGATCGCCGCGGCCTGGCTGCTGGCGCCGCAGTTCACGCGCTGGGGCATTGCGCCGGTGTACGCGCTGGCGGTTGGCGTGATGTTCGGCGGGGTGCTGCAGCTGGGCGTGCAGTGGCCCGCGCTGCGCAGCGTGGGCGTGATGCCGCACCTGGGTTTCACGGTCGCGGCCTTCCGGCAGGCCTGGGCGCACGAGGGCGTGCATCGCATCCTGAAGCAGATGGCGCCGGCCCTGTTCGGCGTGTCGGTGGCGCAGTTGTCGCTGCTGGTGAACACGCAGATCGCGTCGCATCTGGCGCCTGGCTCGGTGTCGTGGTTGACCTACGCTGACCGGCTGATGGAGTTTCCGACCGCATTGCTGGGGGTGGCGATGGGCGTCGTGCTGCTGCCTCAGCTGTCGGCTGCGCAAGCCAGGGGCGACACCGAACAGTATTCGGCCCTGCTCGACTGGGGCCTGCGGCTGGTGGTGTTGCTGGCGCTGCCGTGTGCGCTGGCCCTGCTGGTGTTTCCGCAGCCACTGGTGGCGGTGCTGTACCACTACGGCGCCTTCACGGCCGAGGATGTGCGTCAGACCGTGGTGGCGCTGATGGGCTACGGCGCCGGCCTGATGGGGCTGGTGGCGATCAAGGTGCTGGCGCCGGGCTTCTATGCCAAGCAGGACATCCGCACGCCGGTGCGCATCGCCATCACCGTGCTGGTGCTGACGCAGGTGATGAACGTGGTCTTCGTGCCGCTGCTGGGCCACGCGGGACTGGCGCTGTCGATCGGTCTGGCGGCGCTGGTCAACGCGACCTGGCTGCTGATCGGCCTGCGCCAGCGGGGCAGTTACCGGCCGTCGCCTGGTTGGCTCGGATTCGGTCTGCGGGTGGCGGCGGGTTGTGCCGTGATGGCGACTGGCCTGGCCTGGACGGCGCACTCGATCGACTGGGTCGGGATGCGGGCGCATTCCGGGTTGCGCGTGGCGATGCTGGCCGGTGTGCTGGCGGCGGCGGCGGTGGTGTACTTCGGGGTTCTGTTGCTTGCCGGCGTGAACTTGCGGCAGTTTGCACGGCGTTGAGGCGCGCCCGATACACTTTCCGCTATGGAGTGTTCCTCGCCATCCCCGCTGGACTATTTCGCCGCCCTGGTGAGCGATGACGACAGCCTGTCACTCACCGAGGCCGCGGGCGCCATCGCGCTGGCCGACCACCCGGCGCTGGACCTCGCTGCCCTGCAGACCGAGCTGGACGAACTGGCACAGCGCCTGCGCCAACGCCTGCCGGCCGATGCCGGTGCGTTGCAGCGGGTGCGGGCCTTGCACCAGTTCTTCTACCGGGATCTCGGCTTCGGCGGCAACGTCAACGACGTGCGTGACGCGGACAACAGCCACCTGCACGCCGTGCTGCAACGTCGGCGTGGGTTGCCGATCGCGCTGGCCGTGCTCTACCTCGAACTTGCGGGGCAGCTCGGACTGCAGGCGGACGGCATTTCCTTTCCCGGGCACTTCCTGCTCAAGCTGCACCTGCCGCTGGGCGAGGCGGTGATCGACCCGGTCGATGGTCGGTCGCTGACGCGGGCGGAGCTGGAGGAGCGGCTGGAGCCCTACCTGAGCCACGAGATGCGCTTCGACCTGGCGTCCGGCATGGGCCTGGGCGAGCTGCTGGGCGACTACCTGCAGCCGGCGTCGGGGCGCGAGATCCTGGCCCGCATGCTGCGCAACCTGGCCGTGCTGCACCGCGAGGAGGGCGATCTTCCGCGCCTGCTGCAGATCCAGCAGCGCCAGGTCTTGCTGGAACCCACGGATGTGGCGCTGCGCCGCGCACTCAGCCGCACGCGGGCGTCGCTGGGCCAACCAGACGGCGAATGAGCCACACATGAAACTGTCCCTGACCCAACGGCTGATGTTCGCCTGGCTGGCACTGGCGCTGGTGTCGGTGTTGCTGGTGCGCCTGCTGGCGCCGGTGCTGACACCGTTCCTGACGGCTGCGGTGCTGGCCTACGTGCTGCAGCCGGCGGTGGACCGGCTGTCACGGCGCCTGCCGCGGGCGCTGTCGGCGGTGCTGGTCGAACTGGCGGCGATGGCGGCGGCACTGGGGGTGGCGCTGCTGATCGTGCCGATCATCTCGCGCGAGCTGCCTGTGCTGCGCGACCAGATCCCTGTGCTGGCGGTGCGGCTGAACGACCATGTGGCGCCCTGGCTGACCCAGCACGGCTTCGCGGTCAAGCTGGACACCGAGAGCATCAAGGCGTTCGTCGTCAAGTACTTCGACGCCAACGGCGACGGCTGGCTGTCCGCGCTGCTCAGCTCGGCCCGCATCGGTGGCAGTTTCCTGCTGGCCATCATCGGCAATGCGGTGCTGGTGCCGGTGGTGACGTTCTACCTGCTGCTCGACTGGCATGACCTGCAGCGCCGCCTGTGCCGGATGGTGCCGCCGCGTTATCTGGAGGCCGTGCTCGGCTTTGCGCAGGAATGCGACGATGTGCTGGGCCAGTACCTGCGCGGCCAGCTGATGGTGATGCTGATCCTGGCGGCCTACTACACCTTGGCGCTTGCGTTGGCGCGCTTTGATCTGGCGTTGCCTGTGGGCATCTTCACGGGACTGGCGATCTTTGTGCCTTACCTGGGTTTTGGCATCGGTGCGGTGCTGGCCTTGCTGGCAGGTGTGTTGCAATACGCAAATCTGTACGGTGTGGGGGTGGTTGCGGTGGTGTATGGCGCAGGCCAGGTGATCGAGAGCTTCTTCCTCACGCCGCGGCTGGTCGGCGAGCGCATCGGCCTGCACCCGCTGGCGGTGATCTTCGTGTTGCTGGCCTTCGGGCACCTGTTCGGTTTTGTCGGTGTGCTGCTGGCCCTGCCGGCGGGCGCGCTGGTGCTGGTGGCGCTGCGGCGCCTGCGCAAGGGCTATGTGGCCAGTCGGCTCTATCAGGGATGATGACCAGGATGAACCTCGCGAATGCCTCGTGGAATGCCTCGTGATCGGACAGCGCCGCTGATGCGGCAAGTCCCGCTGGCCTTCGGGCCGGAGCCGATGCTGCGCTTCGATACCTTCCTGCCCGGCGGCAATGCGCAGTGGGAACAGGTGCTGATGGCGCTGCTTTCGCCGAGTCCGTCGATGCCGCTGTACCTGTGGGGTCCGCCCGGCAGCGGCAAGACACACCTGCTGCATGCCGCGATCAGCCAGGCGCAGTCGTTCGGACTGCGCACGATGAAGTTCGACCTGACTACGCCCACGCCGTGGGAGTTCGACGAGGACGCGCGCCTGCTGCTGCTCGACGATTGCGACCGCTACGACGCCGAGCGCCAGCACGAGGCCTTCCGCATGTTCATCGAGGCGACGATAGCCGGTGTACCCATCATCGCGGGCGGGCGACTGCCGCCGGTGGATCTGCCGGTGCGCGACGATCTGCGCACGCGGCTGGCGTGGGGGCTGGTGTACCGGCTGGTGCCGCCGAGTGACGAGCAGGTCCGTGCGCTGCTGCGGCGCGACGCACAGCGACGGGGCATCCCGCTGAGCGACGAGATGCTGGTCTACCTGCTCCGCCGCAGCGAGCGCGACCTGACCCACCTGATGGAGCTGCTGAGCCGTCTCGACCGTTACGCGCTGGCGGTCAAGCGGCCCGTGACGCTGCCCCTGCTGCGCCAGATGCTGGCCGAACCCGACCTGCACACGCTCTGAGACCGAGACTTCTTTTCCCATGTCCCTGCACGACCGCCACCTCTGCCTGTTCGACCTCGACGGCACCCTGATCCCCATCGATTCCGACCACGCCTTTGGCGAGTTCATGGTCTCGGTTGGCTGGGCCGATGGCGAGACCTTCCGCGCCCGCAACGATGCCTTCTACGCCGACTACCAGGCCGGCACGCTCGACCTGCCGGCCTACATCGCCTTCACCACCGCAGCCTGGCGTGACCGCCCGATGGCTGAATCCGCCGCGGCGCACACCCGCTTCATGGCCGAGGTGCTGCGCCCGACCGTGCAGCCGCAGGCACTGGAACTGGTGCGTTTTCACCAGCAGCGCGGCGATCTGGTGGCCATCGTCACGGCGACCAACGAATTTGTCACCACCCCGATCGCCGCCGAGTTCGGTGTCGACCACCTGCTGGCCGTCCAGCTCGACCGTGCGCCTGACGGCCGCTGGGCGGGTACCATCCGCGGCACGCCCACCTTCCGCGAAGGCAAGGTCGGCCGTGTCCACGACTGGCTTGCCGGTCTGGGCCATCGCCTGAGCGACTTCTCCGGCATCAGCGTCTACAGCGACTCGCCCAACGATCTGCCGCTGCTGGAATTGGCCACCGAACCGGTGGCGACCAACCCGAGCCCCGCGCTCGAAGCCACCGCCCGCGAGCGCGGCTGGCGCATCCTGCGGCTCTTCCCATGATCAAGAAATTCATCGACAAGCTGCTCGGCAAATCTGCCAGCAAGACCCCAGCCGGCCCGCGAACGTCGGCCGCCGCCACCGAACCCGAGGCGACTACACCGGTCGGGCCGGTGATCGGCGTGCGCGTGGAGGTGCCCGTGTCGGAACACGGTATCAACCCTGCGCTGCTCGATGACCGTGCCGTCAAGGTGGTCACCACCCTGCAGGACGCGGGCTACGAAGCGTATGTCGTTGGTGGCGCCGTGCGTGACCTGCTGCTCGGCCACCGTCCCAAGGACTTCGACGTCGCCACCAGTGCCACGCCGGAGCAGGTGAAGTCGCTGTTCCGCCGCGCCTTCATCATCGGCCGGCGGTTTCGCATCGTTCACGTCGTCCACGGCCGGGGCCGCGAGCATGAGGTGGTCGAGGTGTCCACCTTCCGCGCCTACCTCGATGCCAGTGCAGCGGAGCAGGTCGCGGGCAACGAGAAGACCTCCAAGTCCGAACTCGCCGGCAAGAGCCACGTCGTGGACGCCAGCGGCCGCGTGTTGCGCGACAACGTCTGGGGCCCGCAGGACGAGGATGCGGCACGGCGCGACTTCACCGTCAACGCGCTCTACTACGACCCGCGCCGCCAGATCGTCGTCGATTACCACCACGGCCTTGCCGACGCGAAGAAGCGCCTGCTGCGCATGATCGGCGACCCGGTGACGCGCTACCGCGAAGACCCGGTGCGCATCATCCGCGTGGTGCGCTTCGCGGCCAAGCTCGGTTTTGAGATCGAGACCGGCACACGCAAGCCGATCCGCGTCTGCGCCGACCTGCTGGCCAACGTGCCAGCCAGCCGCCTGTTCGACGAGATGATCAAGCTGCTGCAGACGGGGCATTCGCTGGCGAGCCTGGAAGAGCTGCGCAAGCAGGGCTTGCACAAGGGCGTTTTCCCGATCCTGGATGCCGTGCTTGACGACGCGCACCAGCACGACGGCCGCGAGCAGTTCATCCAACGCGCGCTGGCCGACACCGACCGCCGTGTCGGAGAGGGCAAGCCGGTGGCGCCGAGCTTCATGCTGGCCTGCATGCTGTGGCACGACGTGCTGCGCCGCGCCGCGCAACTCCGCGCCAAAGGAGAGACACCGACTCCCGCGATGCAGCAGGCTACCGATGCCGTGTTCGACGCCCGCATCGGCGACATCTCCGGCCGCGGCAAGCTGGCGGCCGACATGCGCGAGATCTGGCTGATGCAACCGCGCTTCGAGCGCCGCACGCCCTCGTCGGCGCTGTCGCTGGTCGAGCAGGCGCGCTTCCGGGCCGGCTTCGACTTCCTGCGCCTGCGGGCCGATGCCGGGGAAGCCGATGCCGAACTGGCCCGCTGGTGGGAGGACTTCTCCACCGCGAACGAGGCCGAACGCGAAGACCTGCTGACCGAGGCCCGTCTGCAGGACCAGGCCCGCCGCGCTGCGGGTGGCACTGCCGCAGCCGTCCGGGCACCGGTCGGTGAGGGCGATGCGGTGGCGGCCGGGACACCGGCGCCGGCCGCCCGCAAGCGCCGCCGCCGTCGCAAACCGGCCGGCGACCGCTCGGCTTCTGCCGCACCGGATGACGCTGCGACCTGACGCTGCCCCGGCGCTGCTGGCCTGCATTGGCCTGGGTGCCAACCTGGGCGACGCGGCGACGACGCTGGACGCCGCCTGTGCCGCGTTGGCCGCGCTGCCCGACACCGAATGGGTTGCAGCGTCCGGTCGCTGGCGCAGCCGCCCGGTGGACGCTGGCGGCCCGGACTTTCTCAACGCCGTGGCCTGCGTCCGCACCCGGTTGTCGCCCGAGGTGCTGCTGGACGCGCTTCAGGCCATCGAGGACGCCCATGGGCGCGAACGTCCCTATCCCAATGCGCCGCGCACGCTCGATCTGGATCTGCTGCTCCATGGCGACCTGCAGCGCCAGACCACTCGGCTCACCCTGCCGCATCCCCGGATGACCCACCGGGCCTTCGTGCTGCTGCCGCTGCTGCAGTTGTGTGCGGCTTTGCCCGGGCAGATCGTGCTCCCAGGCCGGATGGCGGCCACCGACTGGTCTGCCCGTGCGCAGCATCTCGCGGCGGAGCAGGGCATCACCCCCGCCTGAGCCCGCCCGGGGTGGCTGCGGATCGGATCGGGTTCAATCGAGTTTCGTTTCAGCGTGAAATCCTGACGCCTGCGGCTAAACTCGCCCCGTCCCGAATCATGACAAACGCGTGATAGCCCCCGCCGTGACGGGGGCGCAGCGTGTCTGCATTCCCCGTCCATCTGTCCCGAAGTCCCCTGGAGTCTCACCATGTTGTTCGGCAAGCTGCTGCCGCGCGAAGGCAATTTCTTCGAGCTTTTCAACACGCATGGCGAAGCCATCGTCACCGGTGCCCGCGCGTTCCTGGCCATGGTCCAGAACTATGGGGATGTGACCTTGCGCGAAAAGTACGCCGCCGAGGTGGACGACGCGGAACACGCCGCCGACAAGATCACCGCCGAAGTCAACCGCCTGCTGCACAAGACCTTCATCACGCCGATCGACCGCGAGCAGATCCACGGCCTGATCAACGCGATGGACGACATCCTCGACCTGCTGCAGGACACCTCCGAGACGATGTCGCTCTA
>JBEANV010000191.1:0-2665 GCA_041165285.1 Pseudomonadota bacterium
GACTTTCTGGGAGAAGGCTTCCAGAGCCATCACCCCGAGGTCCTGATTGCCCCGGGCGCGCACTGCGACGGTTCCTGAGGCCCTTTCCTTGTCACCGACAACGAGCAGGTACGGAACCTTCCGCAAAGAATGCTCGCGGATTTTATACGTGATTTTTTCGTTGCGCAAATCAAGCGACACCCTAAGTCCTTGTTTTTGCAGCGCTTTGACGACGTCGCGGGCGTAATCGGCCTGTGCATCGGTGATGTTGAGCACCGAAACCTGCACCGGCGCAAGCCAGATCGGGAGCGCACCAGCGTGTTCCTCGATCAGGATACCGATGAATCGCTCCAGGCTGCCGAGGATCGCACGGTGCAGCATCACCGGGAAATGGCGCTCTCCGGACTCGGCCACGTACTCCGCGCCAAGCCGCTCCGGCAGCGAAAAATCGACCTGGATCGTGCCGCACTGCCAGTGGCGGCCGAGCGCGTCCTTCAGCGTGTACTCGATCTTCGGCCCGTAGAACGCGCCGTCGCCGGGCGAGATCTGGAACTCGCAGCCGGTGCGCTGCAGGCTGTCGATCAGCGCAGCCTCGGCCTTGTCCCACAGCGCGTCGGCGCCGATGCGCTTTTCCGGCCGCGTCGCCACCTTGTAGAGAATCTCGGTGAAGCCGAAGTCGGCATAGACCTTCTGCAGCAGCGCCGTGAAAGCGTCGCATTCGGCCAGGATCTGGTCTTCGGTGCAGAAGACGTGGCCGTCGTCCTGCGTGAAACCGCGCACGCGCATGATGCCGTGCAGACCACCCGTGGGCTCGTTGCGGTGGCACTGGCCGAACTCACCGTAGCGCAGCGGCAGGTCGCGGTAGCTCTTGATGCCCTGCTTGTAGATCAGGATGTGGCCGGGGCAGTTCATCGGCTTGAGCGCGTAGTCACGCTTCTCCGACTCGGTCACGAACATGTTGTCGCGGTACTTGTCCCAATGGCCCGTCTTCTCCCACAGGCCTTTGTCGAGGATCTGCGGGCCCTTGACCTCCTGGTAGCCGTTGTCGCGGTAGACCTGGCGCATGTACTGCTCGACCTGCTGCCACACCGTCCAGCCCTTGGGGTGCCAGAACACGGTGCCGGGCGAATGCTCGTCGAGGTGGAACAGGTCCAGCTCGCGGCCCAGGCGGCGGTGGTCGCGCTTCTCGGCTTCTTCGAGGCGCGTCAGGTACTTCTGCAGGTCGTCCTTGGTGGCCCAGGCCGTGCCGTAGATGCGTTGCAGCATCTCGTTGCGGTGGTCGCCGCGCCAGTAGGCGCCGGCCACCTTCATCAGTTTGAAGAACTTCAGCTTGCCGGTGGACGGCACGTGCGGGCCGCGGCACAGGTCGGTGAACGCTCCTTCGGCATACAGCGACACGTCCTGATCGGCCGGGATGCTCTCGATGATCTCGGCCTTGTAGGTTTCGCCGATCGACTTGAAGTAGGCCACGGCTTCGTCACGCGGCAGCACGCTGCGCACCACCGGCTCGTCCTTGGCGGCCAGTTCGGCCATCTTCTTCTCGATGGCGACGAGGTCTTCGGGCGTGAAAGGACGCTTGTACGAGAAATCATAGTAGAAGCCGTGTTCGATCACCGGGCCGATGGTGACCTGCGCCTCCGGGAACAGCGACTTGACGGCGTAGGCCAGCAGGTGGGCGGTCGAGTGGCGGATGACCTCCAGGCCAGCATCGTCCTTGGCGGTGATGATGGCCAGCGATTCGTCGGCCTCGATGCGATAGCTGGTGTCCACCACGCGGGCGGTGTCACCCGTGCCGACGCGGCCAGCAAGCGCGGCCTTGGCCAGCCCGGCGCCAATGGAGGCGGCCACGTCGGCCACTGTCACCGGACCGGGGAATTCACGTCGGGAGCCGTCGGGAAGCTGGATGGAAATCATCACGGGAAACCTTGAAAAACAAAAAGCGCGGGGACACCGCGCTTTCCTGGGGAACTTGGGGGAAGAGCCGCGGCTGGCCTGTCAGACCTCGAAGGTCGGGGAGGTGGTAGTTCGCGGTGTCATAACCAGAGTGCCTTTCCCGTGACTTGTACTGTCGATGAGGAGGTCGAGTTTAACCGATCGACCCTCGGGCCATGCGCTGGCGGATGTCGAAAAAAATGCCCCGAAGTTTGCACTGCGGGGCACATGAAGCATAAAACAGAACAGAACTCGAACTCCGTGACTGGAGCGGGCCGGGCTCACGCCCCCGGCCCCCGGCGATTCCGCTCAGCAGCTCAGTGGAACTGCTCTTCTTCGGTCGAGCCGGTCAGCGCCTTGACCGAGCTGGAGCCGCCCTGGATCACGGTGGTGACGTCGTCGAAGTAGCCAGCGCCGACTTCCTGCTGGTGCGACACGAAGGTGTAGCCTTGTTCGCGGGCCTGGAATTCCGGCTCTTGCACCATGTTGACGTAGTGCTTCATGCCTTCGCCCTGGGCATAGGCGTGGGCGAACTGGAACGTGTTGTACCAGTTGATGTGGATGCCGGCCAGCGTGATGAACTGGTACTTGTAGCCCAGCGCGCTCAGCTCTTCCTGGAACGCAGCGATCTGGCTGTCGTTCAGGTTCTTGCGCCAGTTGAACGACGGCGAGCAGTTGTACGACAGCAGCTTGCCCGGGCAGGCGCCGTGGACGGCTTGCGCGAATTCACGGGCGAAGCCGATGTCCGGCACGC
>JBEANV010000192.1:0-2735 GCA_041165285.1 Pseudomonadota bacterium
ATGTTGGTGAGTCGGTCGTAGAACGAGCCCTTGTCCCAGAAGCCGTCTTCCGAGCAGCCGATGCAGCCGTGGCCGGCCTGGATGGGGAAGCTCGTGCCCTCGTTCCAGCGTGTGGTCGAACACGCGTTGTAGGTGGTCGGGCCCTTGCAGCCGACCTTGTAGAGGCAGTAGCCCTTGCGTGCCGAGTCGTCGTCCCATGCCTCGACGAACTGGCCGGCGTCGAAGTGCGGGCGGCGATAGCACTTGTCGTGGATGCGCTGGCTGTAGAACATCTTCGGCCGGCCCTGGCGGTCCAGCTCGGGGATGCGGTCGAAGGTCAGCATGTAGGTGATCACGCCGGTCATCACCTCGGCGATCGGCGGGCAGCCGGGCACCTTGATGATGGGTTTGTCGGTGATGACCTTGTGCACCGGCGTGGCCTGCGTCGGGTTCGGCTTGGCCGCCTGCACACAGCCCCACGAGGCACACGAGCCCCAGCTGATGATGGCCTTGGCGTCCTTCGCCACGTGCTTCAGCTGCTCGACGAAAGGCCGGCCGCCGATGATGCAGCTCATGCCCTCCTGGTTGAGCGGCGGGTTGCCTTCCACCGCGAGGATGTAGTTGCCCTTGTACTTGACCATGATCTCTTCGAGGATCGCCTCGGCCTGGTGGCCGGCCGCGGCCATCAGCGTGTCGTCGTAGTCGAGCGAGATCATCGACAGCACCACGTCCTTCGCGAGCGGGTGCGCCGAGCGGATGAAACTCTCCGAGCAACACGTGCATTCGAGCCCGTGCAACCACAGCACCGGCGTGCGCGGCTTGGTCTCCATCGCATGCGCGATCTGCGGCACGAAGGACGGCGCGAGGCCGAGCGACGTGGCCGTGAGCGAGCAGTACTTGAGGAAGCTGCGGCGCGAGATGCCCTGGCGGCGCATGACCTCGTAGAAGGTTTCCATCGTCTTGTGTCTCCGGTGTGGTGGTCGCCGCGCCCGCTCGTGCGCTGGGCGTCTGGCATCACTGGAGTCACAAGTCCCGTGCCCGAACAGGGCAGCCCTCGGGAAAGCCCCGAGCGGCGCTGGCAAGTGCTTGTCGGGGAACGTTATTTCGCCGCGGGTGGCGGCAGGCCGTCACACTCCGGCGCGGGCCATGCCAAGTGGACTGGCGGCACTCGATTCGAAGTGCAAAGTGAACGTCCACCGCGCGGTGGACGATCGCGGGCCGAGAAGCTCAGTACTCGTCGCCGCCGGAGCTGCCGGGTGCGAGGTTGTCGAACTTCGTCAGTGGCTTCAGGAAGGTGAGCTTGACGGTGCCCGTGGGCCCGTTGCGCTGCTTGCCGATGATGATCTCGGCGATGCCAGGCTCCTTGCACGCGTCCTTGGTGTAGTACTCATCGCGGTAGATGAACATGATGACGTCGGCGTCCTGCTCGATGGCGCCCGACTCACGCAGGTCGCTCATCATCGGGCGCTTGTCGGTGCGCGTTTCGACGCTGCGGTTGAGCTGCGACAAGGCGATCACCGGGCACTGCAATTCCTTGGCGAGCGACTTCAGGCCGCGCGAGATCTCGCCGATCACGGTGGCGCGGTTCTCGTCGCTGTTGCCACCGCTGCCGCTCATCAGCTGCAGGTAGTCGACGACGATCAGGCCGAGCTTGCCGCTCTGGCGCGCCTGGCGCCGCGCACGTGCGCGCAATTCGCTCGGTGTGAGGGCCGCGCTCTCGTCGATGAAGAGGCTGACCTTGCCGAGCTTTTCCACCGCTTCGGACAAGCGCCCCCATTCATCGTCGCGCAGCGCGCCGGTGCGCAGGTGCTGCTGGTCGATGCGGCCGAGCGAGCCGACCATGCGCAGTGCGAGTTGCGCCGCGCCCATTTCCATCGAGAACACGACCACCGGCAGGCCTTCGTTCACGGCCACGTGCTCGGCGATGTTGAGCGCGAACGCGGTCTTGCCCATCGAGGGTCGCGCGGCCAGCACGATGAGGTCGCCGCTTTGCAGGCCGGCCGTCATGCGGTCCATGTCGAAGAAGCCGGTGCGCACGCCGGTCACCTCTTCGGCGCCGTTTTCATGCAGCTCGTTGACACGGTCGATGAGCTGCACGACCAAGGCGTCCATGCTCTGGAAACCCTGGCGCGAGCGCGAGCCTTCTTCGCCGATGCGGAAGATCTTGGCCTCGGCATCGTCAAGAATCTCCGAGACCGCGCGGCCCTGCGGATTGAAGGCGGTGGTGGCGATCTCGTCACTGGCCGCCACCAGCTTGCGCAGCACCGCGCGCTCGCGCACGATCTCGGCGTAGCGGCGCATGTTGGCGGCACTCGGCACGCTCTGCGCCAGTGCGTTGAGGTAGACGAGGCCGCCGCAGTCTTCAGCCTTGCCCAGGCTCTGCAATTGTTCGAAGACCGTGATCACGTCGGCGGGCTTGGTGGCGTTCACCAGCGCGCTGATCGCGGCATAGATCAGGCGGTGCTCGAAGCGGTAGAAGTCGCTGTCGGAGAGCAGATCACCGGCGCGGTCCCAGGCGCTGTTGTCGAGCAGCAGGCCACCGAGCACGCTCTGTTCGGCTTCGATCGAATGGGGCGGAATGCGCAGGCGCGCGACCTCGTCATCAGCGCGGTTGGGGGAAGGCAGATCGTGGGGAGCGAAGACGGCGGACATGGCGCAATCATAGGTCGGGATGCGATGCCGGCCTGTGCGCAAGCCTGTGGAAATCCGGTGCGTTAGCGGGTGAAAGCAAAGGTCAGTTCATCAACGGAGCACCC
>JBEANV010000193.1:0-2697 GCA_041165285.1 Pseudomonadota bacterium
GCGCGGGTGGCGGCGATGGCGTCCACGGTGGATTGCGGCACGTCGAACCACTCGCTGTGCATCCGGTGCTCGGCGAGGGTGTCCACGCGCACGGGCTGGAAGGTGCCAGCGCCGACGTGCAGCGTCACGCTGGCGCGGCCGATGCCGCGTGCGTCCAGCGCTGCCAGCACGCCTTCGTCGAAATGCAGCGCCGCGGTCGGCGCGGCGACGGCGCCGGGGTGTCTGGCGAAGACGGTCTGGTAACGCCGCTCGTCGTCGGCGTCGTCCGCATGGGTGATGTAGGGCGGCAGCGGCACATGGCCGAACTGCTCCAGCAGCGCGAGGGCGTCACCGGGCAGGCGCAAGTGGAACAGCCCGTTCTCCGGCCCGCAGCGCCCGAGCACCTCCGCCGCGAACGTCGCCCCGGCTGCGTCGCGGAAATGCACCGTCTGCCCCGCCTTCGGTGACTTGCTGGCGCGCAGGTGCGCCCAGACCTCGTGCCGCCCATCCGCCGCGCCCGGCAGCACCCGCTCGACCAGCGCCTCGACGCCGCCGCCCGTGTCCTTGGCGCCGTGGAGCCGGGCGCGGATGACCTTGGTGTCGTTGAAGACCAGCAGATCGCCGGGTTCCAGCAGTGCTGGCAGTTCGCGGAACACGCGCTCGACGGCGGGCAGCATGCGGCCATCGAGCAGGCGGGAGGCGCTGCGCTCGGCGGCGGGGTGCTGGGCGATCAGCGCGGGCGGGAGGTCGAAATCGAAGTCGGCGACGGTGTGGAGTGCGGGGGTCACAGGGGTCACG
Organism: Pseudomonadota bacterium; assembly: GCA_041165285.1. Classification (GTDB taxonomy): domain Bacteria; phylum Pseudomonadota; class Gammaproteobacteria; order Burkholderiales; family Burkholderiaceae_C; genus Sphaerotilus. The sequence goes on from JBEANV010000193.1 coordinate 778, forward strand.
GTGGTGCGGCGCGGTGGCTTGCAGGCGGGTTCGGGGAGGTGCAGAATATAACGGTAGTTATAACCTCGACGACATGGACATGGAGTCTGTCATGCACGCATTGAAGCTTACCCAGATCGGCAACTCGGTGGGGGTGATCCTGCCCAAGGAGATGCTGACGCGCCTGAAGCTCGAAAAGGGCGACACCTTGTACGTCACCGATTGCCCTGGTGGTGTGCGCCTGACGCCCATTGATCCGGTGTTCGAGGAGCAGATGGCGCTGGCACGGGGTGTCATGAAGTCGCGCCGCGCAGTGCTCCACGAACTGGCCAAGTGATACCGGCAGGAGCAGTACATGACCACGACACCTGCCAACACAAGCTGGATCTGGATCGACGCTCAGGTGCTGAGCGCGGTCCACGAGGAGCAACTGGTCGAGCACGGAGGGGCGCCGGGGGTGCGGGACTCGGGTCTGTTCGAGTCCGCCCTGGCGCGACCGCAAAACCTCGCGTGCTACGGCGATCCGGACGTTGCGCTACTGGCCGCCGCGTATGGCTACGGATTGGCGCGCAACCATCCCTTCATCGACGGCAACAAGCGCACCGCCTTCGTCGCCGTCGAGTTGTTCCTGTTGCTCAATGACCATGAGCTTGTGGCCGACGATGCTTCCTGCGTGATCACGATGCTGAATCTGGCGGCGGGAGAACTCGGCGAAGACGAATTCGCCGCCTGGCTGCGCGAGCACCTCGCCCCCCGTGGACGTTAAGGACACCCCGGCTCCGGCCGCGAAAGCCGCCAAGTCCGCCCCGCAGCGGGCGATGGAAAAACTCGGCCTCGTGCGCGACATCGACCTCGCGCTGCACCTGCCGCTGCGCTATGAGGACGAGACGCGGCTGACCCCGATGGCCGCGCTGCGTGATGGCGAGGTGATGCAGGTCGAGGCGGTGGTGCGCGAGGCGTCGGTCCAGGGCGGGCGGCGGCAGTTGGTGGTGTGGCTGGTCGAAGGGCGCCATGAACTGATCCTGCGCTTCGTGCATTTCTTTCCTTCGCACCAGAAGGCGCTGGTTCCTGGGGCGCTGGTGCGGGCGCGGGGCGAGGTGCGCGGCGGGTTCCTCGGGCGCGAGATGGTGCATCCGGCGTTCAAGGTCGTGCAGCCCGGCGCCCCCCTGTCCGAAGCCCTCACGCCGGTCTACCCGACGAGTGCGCAACTGCCGCAGGCGTACTTGCGCAAGGCGGTGGCGGCCGGGTTGAAACGGGCGCCGCTGGACGAGGTGTTACCGGCGGGTGTCGTGCCGCGGGGCTTGCCGGGTCTGCGGGAGGCGCTGAATTTCCTGCACCACCCGGCGTCCGCCGCCAGCCTCGCCGCACTGGAGGAGCGCACCCATCCCGCTTGGCAGCGCATCAAGTTCGAGGAACTGCTCGCCCAGCAGTTGTCGCAGCTCACCGCGCAGCGTGAACGCGCCCGCCTGCGTGCCCCGACGCTGAAAGCCAAGCCGGGCGGTTTGCACGAGCAGTTGCTCGCTGCGCTGCCCTTCACGCTCACTGGGGCACAACACCGCGTCTCCAACGAGATCGCCGCCGACCTGCGCCGCCCGCAGCCGATGCACCGCCTGCTGCAGGGCGATGTCGGTTCTGGCAAGACGGTGGTGGCGGCGCTGGCGGCGGCGGTGGCGATCGACGCGGGCTGGCAGTGCGCGCTGATGGCGCCGACCGAGATCCTGGCCGAGCAGCATTTCCGCAAGCTGCTGCAGTGGCTGGAGCCGCTGGGCATCGGCGTGGCGTGGCTCACCGGCAGCCGCAAGGGCAAGGCGCGCACCGCGATGGTCGAGCGCATCGCGTCCGGCGACGCCAAGCTGATCGTCGGCACGCACGCGGTGATCCAGGGCGACGTGCATTTCGCCAAGCTCGGGCTGGCGGTGATCGACGAGCAGCACCGCTTCG
>JBEANV010000194.1:0-3804 GCA_041165285.1 Pseudomonadota bacterium
GCCATCGCCATCGGCACCAGCCACGGCGCCTACAAGTTCAGCCGCAAGCCCACGGGCGACATCCTGGCGATCTCGCGCGTCAAGGAAATCCACGCCCGCATCCCCAACACCCACCTGGTGATGCACGGCTCCTCGTCGGTGCCGCAAGACCTGCTGGCGATCATCAACCAGTACGGCGGCAAGATGAAGGAGACCTACGGCGTGCCGGTCGAGGAAATCCAGGAAGCCATCAAGTTCGGCGTGCGCAAGATCAACATCGACACCGACATCCGCCTGGCGATGACCGGTGCGGTGCGCAAGTTCCTGTTCGAGAACCCGGACAAGTTCGACGCCCGCGAGTGGCTCAAGCCCGCCCGTGAAGCCGCCCTGCAGATCTGCAAGCAGCGTTACATGGAATTCGGCTGCGAAGGCCAGGCTGGCAAGATCCAGGGCATTCCGCTGACGGTGGTGGCCCAGATGTACAGCCGCGGCGAGCTGGCGCAGCAGGTGGTCTGAGCCCGCTGCAGCTCCCTGCATGAAAAACGGCCCGTCGTTGACGGGCCGTTTTTCATGGGCGTGCGGCCTACAATCGGCCCCGATTTCTGCCTTCCCGACACTCTGCCTGACCCCTGCCGTGACCGCTGCCCTGCACAACTCCAGCCTCCATTCCCTGCCCCTGCTCGCCCGCGGCAAGGTGCGTGACAACTACGCCGTCGGCGAAGACCGCATCCTGATGGTCGCCACGGACCGCCTGTCCGCCTTCGACGTGATCATGGGTGAGCCGATCCCCGGCAAGGGCGCGCTGCTGACGCGGGTGGCGCTGTTCTGGTTCGCGCGCCTGGGCCACCTCGTGCCGAACCACCTGACCGGCGAAGACCCGTTGAGCGTGGTCGCTGCGGACGAAGTCGAGCAGGTGCGTGACCGCTCGATGCTGGTCAAGCGCCTGAAGCCACTGCCGGTCGAGGCGGTGGTGCGTGGTTATCTGGCCGGCAGCGGCTGGAAGGAGTACCAGGAGAGCCAGTCGGTCTGCGGCGTGGCGTTGCCGGCCGGCCTGACCAACGCGGCCAAGCTGCCTGCACCGATCTTCACGCCTGCGACCAAGGCGGATGTCGGCGACCACGACGAGAACATCGCCTTCCCGCGCATGGTGGAGATCATCGGCCTCGACCTCGCCACTCGCGTGCGCGACGTGTCGATCCACCTCTACCAGACGGCGGCCGATTTCGCGCTGACCCGCGGCATCATCATCGCCGACACCAAGTTCGAGTTCGGCCTGGACGAGGACGGCACGCTGACGCTGATGGACGAGGTGCTCACGCCCGATTCCTCGCGGTACTGGCCGGTCGAGCAGTACGACGCCGCGCTGGCCGCTGGTGCCAACCCGCCGAGTTTCGACAAGCAGTACCTGCGCGACTGGCTGGAGGCTGCGCAGGTGGACGGCCGTCTCTGGGGCAAGACGGCGCCGGCGCCGGCGCTGCCGGACGAGGTCATCGCCTACACCACCGCCAAGTACCAGGAAGCACTGGATCGCCTGATGGCGGGCTGACCCGCGGCACGGCTGCGGCGGGTCCGCCGTGAACCGGCTTCTGCAGACGCTCGACGACGCGGTCATGCAACGGCGGGCGCCGCGCGCCTTGTTGTTCCTCCGGGCCGAACGGGCGGTCGTTCTGGTGCGGCTGGGCGAAACTGACCGGGCCCGTGCGGAAATTGCCCGCCTGCGCGCCGGCGATGCCGTGCGCGACCACCCCTCGCTGGAGCCCTGGCTGTGTCTGGCAGAAGGGCTGGCCGACTGCGACGCCGGGTTGACCAGCCAGGCCCGTGACCGCATGCGCCGCGCGCTGGTGCTGGCCCGCTCCACGCGCAGCACACGCGCCTTGCCGCTGGCCGCGGCGTGGATGGCACACCTCGACTTCCAGGCCCGCGACGACGCTTCGGCCGTCGAGCACCTCGTGCTGGCGCTGGAGACCGCTCCGGCCGACCACCACAGCGCCCGTGCGCGGCTGTGCCTGGTGATGGCCTGCATGCGGCACTGCGCGGGCTCCGAAGAGCAGGCCCAACCCTGGTACAGCCAGGCACGGATCCATGCCCAGGCCGAGGGCGATGGCGCTGCGCTCAGCGCGGTCATGTGCAGCCTGGCGCTGCTGCGGGTCGTGGAGGTGCGCCTGTCCGCGGCGTTCGGGGCCGGCCCTGACGCCGCTGCGCTGCGCCGGGCGGTGCTCGGCGCCGAGGCCTCGGTCTCCCTGGTCCACCGGGTCAGCACCCTCGCGCTGCGCCACCACCTGCCGATGCAGCAGGCGCAGCTCCTGGTGCTGTCCGGCCGGCCGGCCGAGGCGCTGGCGCTGTACGAATCGCACCGGATTCAGGCCGCAGCGGCAGGGCTGGCATCCAGCGAGTGCGTGTTTCTGGCCGATCAGGCCTGGTGCCTGGTCGAACTCGGACGTGGTGACGAAGCGCTGGTCCGGGCGCGGGCGGCCGATTCCGCGCTCATCACCGCCGCGGCGCCGCAAGACCGCGCCATTGCCCATGCGCTGCTTGCGCGGGTGCATGGGCGGCTGGGACTCGCGGAAGTGGCCGCCCTGCACACCCGCCAGGCTGCACAGTGCCACCAGACCTACCGCCAGCGCACGGACGCGCTGCGGGCGCTGATCGAGCGGCCGGCGTTTAGAACACCGCCATGCTGAGCTTGCGGCGGTAGAGGTCGATCACCGGATCGCCCGGCACGACGACGGCCTTGCCTGCAATCTCCAGCGCGCCCTTCTTGGCCTCCGGGGCGGCCGTCTTGGGCGCCGGTTTGGTCATCAGCTCCAGGATCGCCACGTAGGTCTTGCGCGCCAGGCCATCGCTCCACGCCTTGTCGCGCATCAGGATCTCCAGCAACTCGTCCATGGCCTCGGTGAAGGCCTCGCAGGCCATCAGCAGTTGCGCACGCTCGTAGCGGGCGTCGAAATCGCGCTTGCTGGCGGCGATGGCAGCGTCGAGCGTGGCCATGTCGCGGGCAGTGGCGACCCGCTCGCAGGCGGTCAGCCACACGCCGAGGGCGGCGATGCGGGTGTCCAGCATCGCCTTGGGGGCCATCGGGGCGTAGATCTGGCGCGCTTCGGTGACGTGGCCGTCCTGCAGCAGCAGCCGGGCGAAGTCGAAGCGGGTCACGTCGTTGGACGGGTCGGTGGCCAGCGCCTGCTGCAGCTTGTTCAGGGCGGAGGCCGTGTCGCCGTCCTCGATCAGGGCTTCGGCTTCTTCGGTCTCGACGGCGGCTTCGACTTCGGCTTCGCTCGGCACATGCTTGTCGAGGAACTCGCGGATCTGCGCTTCGGGCACAGCGCCGACGAAACCATCGACCGGCTGGCCCTGGCTGAACATCACGCAGAACGGGATCGAGCGCACGCCGAACATCTGGCTGAGCTGGCTGGAGATCTCCGGCACCTCGTCGGCGTTGAGCTTGGCCAGCAGGAAGCGGCCGGCGTAGACGGTTTCGAGCTGTTCGAGCACCGGGCCGAGCTGCTTGCACGGGCCGCACCACGGCGCCCAGATGTCGAGCAGCACGGGCTGCTGCATCGAGCCCTGGATCAGTTCGGCTTCGAAATTCTGGAGGGTGATATCGATCATCGGGGTGTACCTGGAGAGGAGGGCATCGCGTGCAGGAACCGTTCAGTGGCCGGTGGCGCCTAAAATCGCGCCTTTGCCCAGCCTGGAGTCTGCCTTGAACAGCGCAACGCCCGTGGTCGGCATCGTCATGGGGTCCAACAGCGACTGGGACACCATGAAGAACGCCGCCCAGATTCTCGCCGACTTCGGCGTGCCCTTCGAAGCCCAGGTCGTCTCGGC
>JBEANV010000195.1:0-3219 GCA_041165285.1 Pseudomonadota bacterium
TAAAGCTGGAAGAAGGGCAGCAGGAACACGGCCGGCGGCGTCATCCGGTTCGTCACCAGCCAGAAGAACACATGCTTGTCGCCCAGGAATGAATAGCGGCTGAAGGCGTAGGCCGCAGGCAGTGCGACCGTCAGCGAGATCACCGAGTTGATCGCCACGTACAGCAGGCTGTTGAGGTAGCCCGAGTACCAGGAGGGGTCGGTGAAGATCAGCCGGTAGTTGTCCCAGGTGAAGTGCTGCGGCAACAGGCTGAAGCTGGAGACGATCTCGCTGTTGGTCTTGAAGCTCATGTTGACCATCCAGTAGATGGGCAGCAGCGCGAACACCATGTAGGCCAGCAGGAACAGCGAGCGTTTGTGGAAGCGGTGCTCATGCATGGCCGGCTCCTTCCTTGGTGGTCTGGGCGGTCTGGCCGAGGCGTTGCATCCAGTTGTAGAGCACGAAGCAGAACAGCAGGATGATGAGGAAATAGATCAGCGAGAAGGCCGCCGCCGGGCCGAGGTCGAACTGGCCGACGGCTTTTTGCGTCAGGTACTGGCTGAGGAAGGTGGTGGCGTTGCCGGGGCCGCCGCCCGTGAGCACGAACGGCTCGGTGTAGATCATGAAGCTGTCCATGAAGCGCAGCAGCACGGCGATCATCAGCACCCCGCGCATCTTGGGCAACTGGATGTAGCGGAACACCGCGAGCTTGCTGGCGCCGTCGATGCGGGCGGCCTGGTAGTAGGCGTCGGGGATCGAGCGCAGCCCGGCATAGGCCAGCAGCGCCACCAGCGGCGTCCAGTGCCACACGTCCATCAGCAGCACGGTGAGCCAGGCGTGGGTGGCGTTGCCGGTGTAGCTGTACTCGATGCCCAGCCCCTGCAGCGCCGCGCCCATCAGGCCGATGTCGGCGCGGCCGAAGATCTGCCAGATCGTGCCGACCACGTTCCACGGGATCAGCAGCGACAGCGCCACGATCACCAGCGTGGCCGACGCCTTCCAGCCGTCCGCCGGCATCGACAGGGCCAGCGCGATGCCCAGCGGCAGCTCCACCAGCAGCACGGCGCAGGAGAACTGCAACTGGTTCCACAGCGCGGCGTGCAGGTCTTCGTCGCGCATCACGGCGGCGAACCACTCGGTGCCGACGAACACGCGCCGCTCGGGGCTGATGATGTCCTGCACCGAGTAGTTCACCACCGTCATCAGCGGCACGACCGCCGAGAACAGCACGCACACCAGCATCGGCAGGATCAGGAACCAGGCTTTCTGGTTGACGGGCTTGATCGGGGCGCTCATGCCACCAGCTCCTCGTTGGGACCATAGAAACAGGTGTGCGCATTGCGCACCTGCAGACCGACCGCCTCGCCGACCATCGGCACGGGCGCCTCGCCGGGCAGGCGCACCTTCACGGTCGGTCCACTCTGGCCCGCGGTTTCGCAGGTCACGACCGTGTAGGTGCCGATGTCCTGTACCCGCTGCACCGTGGCGGCCAGCGTGCCGACGGTGCCGGGTGGAAGCAGCGTCACGTACTCGGGTCGGATGCCGAGCGTGCGGTCACCGTCCGGCAGGAAGTTCATGCCCGGCGAGCCGATGAAGTGGCCGACGAAGCGGTGCGCCGGCCGCTCGAACAGGGCTTCGGGCGAGCCGAGCTGCACCACCCGGCCGCGTGTCATCACGACGACCTGCTCGGCGAAGGTCAGCGCCTCCACCTGGTCGTGCGTCACGTAGATCAGGGTCAGTTTCAGCTCGCGGTGGATCTGCTTGAGCTTGCGGCGCAACTGCCATTTCAGGTGCGGGTCGATCACCGTCAGCGGCTCGTCGAACAGCACCGCTGCCACGTCTGGCCGCACCAGTCCGCGCCCGAGCGAGATCTTCTGCTTCTGGTCGGCCGACAGACCTGCAGCGCGCTGGTCGAGCTGGTGGCTCATCTCCAGCATCTCGGCGATCTGGCCGACGCGCTGCCGGATCTGGTCGATCGGCACCTTGCGGTTCTTCAGCGGGAAGGCGAGGTTCTCGGCCACGGTCATCGTGTCGTAGATGACCGGGAACTGGAACACCTGGGCGATGTTGCGCTGCTGCGGCGTGGCGCGGGTGCGGTCCTCGCCGTCGAAGCGCACCGTGCCCTGGGACGGCACGAGCAGGCCCGACATGATGTTGAGCATCGTCGTCTTGCCGCAGCCCGAGGGGCCGAGCAGCGCGTAGGCGCCACCGTCGTGGAAGGTCATCTTCAGCGGCAGCAGGGCGTAGTCGGCGTCGTCCTTCGGGTTCGGATTCGGCTTGTACGAGTGCGCGAGATCGAGTTCGATGCGGGCCATCAGCGCGCCCCCCCTGGCGTTTGTGGCCTGTGCGGTCGTTGCGGACGGTGTGGTGCGAGCAGCAGATCGCCGGCGGTGTCAAAGGCGTAGACCTGCGCCGGACTCACCTGCAGCGTCACCGCGGTGCCGATCGCCAGATCGTGGACACCCGTGAGCTGCGCGACGAGTTCGCCGACGAGGGTGTGGACGTGGACAAACGTGTCCGAGCCGGAGATTTCGGCCAGCTCGACGAGGCCAGGCAGGGTGATGTCGCCGGGGCGCGACTCCAGCCGCAGGGCGCTGGCGCGGATGCCCAGCGTCAGCGTACGGCCCACGGCGCCGGGCAGCGCCATCGGCAGCACCGGCCCCCCTCGCAATTGCGCACCCCCCGCGACGATCTGTGCTGGCAGCAGGTTCATCGGCGGATCGCTGAACGCGCGGGCGACGCGGATCGACTTCGGCTGGTGGAAGACCTCCGCAGTCGGGCCGTACTGCAACAGCTCGCCCGCGTCCAGCACGGCGGTGTAACCCCCCAGCAGCAGCGCCTCGCCCGGCTCGGTCGTGGCGTAGACCACCGTGGACTGGCCCGCGGCGAAGAGCTGGGTCAGTTCCTCGCGCAGCTCTTCGCGCAGCTTGTAATCCAGGTTCACCAGTGGCTCGTCCAGCAGCATCAGCGGTGCGTCCTTGGCCAGCGCCCGCGCCAGGGCCACGCGCTGCTGCTGGCCGCCCGAGAGTTCGGCAGGCAGGCGGTCGAGGAACACCTCGATGTGCAGGCGCGCGGCGATTTCGCGCACCCGCCGCTGCAGCGCGTCGCCCCGGTCGCCACGCAGCTTGAGCGGCGAGGCGATGTTGTCGAACACCGTCATCGACGGGTAGTTGATGAACTGCTGGTAGACCATCGCCACGTTGCGTTCGCGCACCGGCGTGCCGGTCACGTCGCGGCCAT
>JBEANV010000196.1:0-3811 GCA_041165285.1 Pseudomonadota bacterium
CTTCGGCGCGCCTCGATTGACGTGATCGTTCAAAAACCTTGAGCCTTGGCATGCGGCCCCCAGGGCCGACGGGTACGCCGGCTGATCCCCGAGGGGAAGCGGGCCGGCTCGGGAGCGGCCCGTCGCATGTGCGATTCACTCGCTGCGCATGTGCCGCTTGCTGCGCAGGTTCTTCTTGATCTCCTGCAACATCGGCCGCAGTTCGCCGGGCAGGCGCAGCGCGACGGCGGTGGTCAGGATGTCGATCACGATCAGGTGCAGCAGCCGGCTCACCATCGGGCTGTAGCGGTCGTAGTCCTCGGGGTGGTCCACGCTCAGCAGGATCTGCGCCTGGTGCGCCAAGGGTGATCCACTCGCCGTGATGACGATCGTGGTCGCCCCCTTGCGGCGCGCAATCTCCAGCGCATCCAGCAGATCGCGGCTGCGGCCCGAGTTCAAGATCACCACCACGCAGTCGCCCGGCCCGACCATCGTCGCCGCCATCACCTGCACATGCGCGTCGTTGTAGGCGACCGCGTTCACGCCCAGCCGGAAGAACTTGTGCTCCGCGTCGTGCGCCACGATGCCGGAGTTGCCAACGCCGTAGAACTCGATGCGGCGCTTCGCGCGGGCGGCCTCGGTCAGGGCCTCGATGGCGCGGTCAAAGGCGTGTGCGGTGGCGTCGTTGCGGTACTTCAGCAGGGCGCTGACCGCGTTGTCGATCACCTTCACGACCAGATCGGCCGGTTTGTCGTCCTCGTCCACCGAGCGGTGCACGAAGGGCACGCCTTCGTTGACCGTGCCGGCGAGCTTGAGCTTGAAGTCGGCCAACCCGTCGTAGCCGATGCTGCGGCAAAAGCGCACCACCGTTGGCTTGCTGACGTGCGAGCGCTCGGCCAGTTCGGCCACCGGCAGACTGGCGAAGCTGCGCGCATCCGCCAGCACGAGTTTGCCCACGCGCTGTTCGGCCGGCGACAGGGCCGGCAGCGAGGCGCGGATGCGGTCCAGCATCGGGGGCAAGGACGATGACGAGGTGTTCACTTCACTGTTCCTCGCTCCAGGCGTAGCCGTCCCGGGCCACCAGCGCGCTGGCCGCTGCCGGACCCCAGCTACCCGCCGCATAGCCGCGCGGACCTTCGCCGCCGGTGCGCTCGCGCGACCAGGCATCAAGGATGGGTTCTACCCAGCGCCAGGCCTGTTCCTGCTCGTCACTGCGCACGAACAGGTTCAGCCGGCCGGCGATCGCGTCCAGCAGCAGCCGTTCGTAAGCGCCCACCCGCTGTTCGGCAAAGGCCTTGTCAAAGTCCAGGTCCAGCGACACCGGCGCGAGCGAGTCGCTCGTGCCGCTGCCCTTGGCGGCTAGCAGATGCAGCTCCAGCCCGTCTTCCGGCTGCAGCTTGATCACTAGCTTGTTGGCGCGCTGCGAGCCCTGGAAGATCGGGTGCGGCACCGGGCGGAAATTCACGACGATCTGCGCATCGCGTGCAGCCAACCGCTTGCCGGTGCGCAGGTAGAAGGGCACACCCGCCCAGCGCCAGTTCTGCACCTCGGTGCGCAGCGCGACAAACGTTTCGCAGTGGCTGCCCTCGGGCACCTTGACCTCTTGCTGGTAGCCCGGCACGGCCTGGCCATTGGCACTGCCCGCACGGTACTGGCCGCGGATAACGTCGCGCGTGACCGACTCCGGCGTGAAGGGCTTGAGCGACTTCAACACCTTGAGCTTCTCGTCGCGGATCGCGTCGGCATCGCTCGTCGAGGGCGGCTCCATCGCGATCATCGTCAGCAACTGCAACGCATGGTTCTGGACCATGTCGCGCAGCGCGCCGGTGCGGTCATAGAAGTCGCCGCGTGTGCCCACGCCCAGCGATTCGGCCAGCGTGATCTGGATATTGGCGATGCTTTCGCGGTGCCACAGCGGCTCGAACAGTGCGTTGCCGAAGCGCAGCGCCATCAGGTTCTGCACGCTTGGCTTGCCGAGGTAATGGTCGATGCGGAAGGCTTGTTCCTCGCGGAAGACCGCGCGCACCGCGCGGTTGATCTCCTGCGCGCTCTTCAGGTCATGGCCGAGCGGCTTTTCCAGCACGACACGCAAATGCGGCGCATTCAGCCCGGCCGCGCCAAGCTGTTCGCAGATCACCGGGAACAGGTGGGGGCTGGTCGCCAGATAGAGCACGGTCGTGTCGGCGCCGCGTGCATCGATCCACTGCTTCAGGCCGGCGTAGTCCTCCGGGTGCGACAGGTCCATCCGCCGGTAGTGCAGCAGCTCGGCGAAGCGGGCGAATTCCTCGTCGGTGGGCCGCTTGGAACTTTCGACCTCGCTGAAACGCTCCTTGATGAAGGCGCGGTAAGCGTCGTCACTGCGGTCGTCGCGGGCGACGGCCAGGATGCGCCCCCCCGCCGGCAGCTTGCCATGGCGGAACGCCTGGAACAGCGCGGGCATCAGTTTGCGCCACGTCAGGTCGCCGGTGCCACCGAAGAAGACGAGATCGAAAGACATGCAGAGCCTCGAAAAGGGAAAGAGGTTGGTTCAGGCAAGTCTGGGTCTTGCATACCGGCATACCTTGCACAGTACGTGTAACCCAGTTTCATAAAATATGATGCACCAGTTTCTTCCGAAGGTCAATCGTGCGGCGCTGTGGCGGGCCGTAACCGGCTTGTCCGCGGTGGGCGGCGGTCTCGGGTTCTAATTGCGGATTGCCGCGAACCGGCTCGATCCACCTCGACACGACCCAACGCCATGCACCAGCTCGACCAACTCAAGCAATTCACCACCGTCGTCGCCGACACGGGCAATTTCAAGCAGCTTGCCCAGTTTGCGCCGCAGGATGCGACCACCAATCCGTCGCTCATCCTCAAGGCCGTGCAGCAGCCCGACTACGCGCCGCTGCTGGCCGAGACGGTCGCCGCGCACCGCGGGCTGCCGCTGGACGAAGTGGTGGACCAGGTGCTGGTCCGCTTCGGGCGGGAGATCCTGAAGGTGGTGCCGGGCCGCGTGTCCACCGAAGTCGATGCCCGCCTGAGCTTCGACACCGCCGCCAATGTCGCGCGTGCGCACCGCATCATCGACCTCTACGAAGCCGCCGGCATCGGTCGCGACCGTGTGCTGATCAAGATTGCCTCGACCTGGGAAGGCATCCAGGCGGCGCGCATCCTGGAGCATGAGGGTATCCACTGCAACCTGACGCTGCTGTTCTCGTTCTGCCAGGCGGTGGCCTGCGGCGAGGCGGGCGTGCAGCTCATCTCGCCTTTCGTCGGCCGGATCTACGACTGGTACAAGAAATCGGCCGGCGCGAAGTGGGACGAAGCCGCGATGGCCGGTGCCAACGACCCCGGCGTGCAGTCGGTGGCCCAGATCTATACCTACTACAAGAAGTTCGGCATCGACACTGAGGTGATGGGCGCCAGCTTCCGCAACGTCGGCCAGATCACCGCGCTGGCCGGCTGCGACCTGCTGACGATCAGCCCGGACCTGCTGGCGCAACTGCAGGCGAGCGACGCGCCGATCGTGCGTGCGCTCGACCCGGCTGCGGCCAAGGACGCACCGGTCCATGCCGTGTCGTACAACGAAGCCTCGTTCCGCTACGCCCTCAACGAGGACGCGATGGGTACCGAGAAGCTCGCCGAAGGTATCCGCGGCTTCGCGGTCGATGCTGGCAAGCTCGACCAGATGATCCTGTCGCTGTAACCCCCGCCCCCTGTCACTGTCCCGTTCGACCGAGGAGACCGACCATGCAAGCCCCGCGTTGCGACCAGACCGCCGCCTGGACTGCGCTGACCGCGCAGTTCGCCCAGAGCGGCCGCAGCTTCGACCTGCGCCCCGCCTTCGCCAACG
>JBEANV010000197.1:0-2854 GCA_041165285.1 Pseudomonadota bacterium
TGATCAAGAGGCCCGCGTCGCAGGCTTGTTTGAGCAGGTCGCCGCAGGGCCGATCCAACTCGACGCCGATCATCAGGCCCTGGCCGCGGTATTCGACGACGCCTTTGACGCCGTCCAGGTCGCGCTCGAGACCCGCGCGCAGATGCGCGCCGACGGTGGCGGCGTTGGCGAGCAGGCCGTCTTCTTCCATGATGCGCAGCGTCTCGACGCCGGCTCGCATCGCCAGCGGGTTGCCGCCGAAGGTGGTGCCGTGGTTGCCTGGCTGGAAGATCTTCGCTGCACGCGGCCCGCACACCACCGCGCCGATCGGCACACCCGAACCCAGCCCCTTCGCCAGCGGCATCACGTCCGGCTGGATCCCGGCCCACTGGTGTGCGAACCACTTGCCCGTGCGCCCGATGCCGCACTGCACCTCGTCGAGCATCAGCAGCAGGTCGCGCTCGTCGCACAGCGCGCGCAGGCTCTTCAGGTAGTCCCAGCGCGTCGCGTTGATGCCGCCCTCGCCCTGGATGGTCTCCAGGAACACGGCGACCACGTTCGGGTTGTCGCGCACGGCGGCTTCCACGGCGGCCAGATCGTTCAGCGGCACGCGGATGAAGCCCTCGACCAGCGGGCCGAAGCCGGCCTGCACCTTCGGGTTGCCGGTGGCGGACAGCGTGGCGATGGAGCGGCCGTGGAAGGCCTTCTCGTAGACGATGATTTCCGGGCGCTCGATGCCCTTGTCGTGGCCGAATTTGCGCGCGAGCTTCAGCGCGGCTTCGTTGGCCTCCAGGCCGGTGCTGCAGAAGAAGGCGTTGGTCAGGCCGGACAGCGCGACCAGCTTCGCCGCCAGTTGTTCCTGGCCAGGCACGTGGTAGTAGTTCGAGCAGTGGATCAGCGTGGCGACCTGCTCCTGCAACGCGGCGACGAAGCGGGGGTGCGCGTGGCCGAGCGTGTTCACGGCGATGCCACCGAGTCCGTCGAGGTATTCGCGCCCGGCGGTGTCCCAGACTCGGCAGCCTCGGCCATGCGACAGCGCGATCGGCAGGCGGCCGTAGGTGGTCATCACATGGGGTTCGGCGATCGAGAGCGAGGCAGGGGCAGCGGACATCTGTGAGGTCTCCGACAGGAGGGGCTGAAAAAAACAAAGGCGCCGTCAAGGAGTCGGCGCCCGGCCGATTGTAGGGAATGCCGTTGACAGCCGACCGACAGTGGCAGCGGCGATACTCGGCGCGCGCCGACGGTCTCGCCCTGTCAAAGGGCTGCTGCGGTGCAGCACAATACGGGTTTACGTGGCAACCGCGCGAGCTTGTCACAGCAAGGCAGCAGGCAGCAACACGTGACGACCAACATCCCCAAACCACGCGAAGTCTTCATCCAGGGCATCACCAGCGACGGCCGCACTTTCCGGCCGAGCGACTGGGCCGAGCGGCTGGCGGGCGCCATGTCGTGCTTCCGGCCAGGTGGCCAGACGGGCGGCCTGGGTGGCGCGATTGGCTATTCCCCTTACTGCATCCCCACGACGCTGGGCACGGCCAAGTGCGTCGTCGTCAACGAGGCGCTCCGGGAAATGGAGCCGATGGCCTGGGACTTCGTGATGAACTTCGCCCGCGACAACGACCTGCAGGTGATCGAGGCCTGCCTGCTGCCCGACCCGCCGCGCAAGCCCTGAGCAACACCGTTTCAGCGGTTTTTTCGCTCAAGTTCAGCCGATTGCAGCCGAGCACTGCGCCCCATGATGGCCGGGTGAACAGCCAACCCGTCCGCGCCTGCCCCCTGATCCGCCGCCGGCGGGTCCACGCCTTCAGCGGCTTCGATCCGCGCGGCGCCGCCCACGACCACCACCTCGCCCAGACCGAAGCCCGGCGCGCCCAGCCCAGCGGCGCGCGGCTGGACATCGGCCCGCGCGTGCGCAGCGGCCCGCATTTGCATGCCTGGCCCGTGCATTGCCAACCAGCAGAGGCGGATGCCGAAGCCGTCCACACCACGCATGTGCGCATGGGCTGGGACGATCTGGTGCGCGCGCACTGGCGCCACACGCCGCTAGCGTGGCTGCGCACGGTCGGCCGGGTCTACACGGCGCTGGTGCGCGAAGTGGGCCTGCGGCGGCTGTACCGGCTGCATCCACCGGCCTTGCTGACGGCGCTGTGGCCCCTGTGCGGCGGGCCGGGCGGAACGTGGCTGCTGCGCATCTACGACTTTCTGTGGCAACTCGGCCGTGCCCAGGTGCCCGCCCTGGAGCGCCGCCGTGCCGAGTGGGTCGAGCAGATCATCGCTTGCCAGCAAGCCGACCCGGTCGATGAGGTCGTGCTGGCCGGACACAGCGTGGGCGCGCTGCTGGCGGCGTCCACGGCCGAGGCGCTGCTGTTCGACCCGCGCTGGCAGGCGCTGCAGGGCGAACGGCGCACGGCGCTGGTGACGCTCGGCGCCTGCTACGCGGGGCTCACCTTGCGTCACGGCGCGGGCGCGCAGCACTTCCGCCAGACGCTGGCGGCACTGTGCGCGGCGCGCTCGCTGGCCTGGCTCGACGTGACCGCCCGCATCGACCCGATGTGCGTCGATCAGGCCCACCCGCTGGTCGGTACTGCGGAGGGCGCGGCACTGGGCACGGCCGGGCCGGTGCGGCGCTCGGCGCGGTTCTTCCAGATGTACACACCGGCGCGCTGGCAGGCGATCCGCCGCGACAAGCAGCGCACGCACAGCCTCTACCTCATGACGCCAGACCGCCCGGGCAATTTCGACCTCCACGACCTGCTCTACGGCCCGCGCCCGTTCGAGCTGCACCTGCGCCCTCCCCGCCCATGACCACCTCCCGGTTCTGCCCCGCCTATCCGACGCCCCGGCGACACAAGGCCTCCGGCTGGCTGATGTTCTT
>JBEANV010000198.1:0-6613 GCA_041165285.1 Pseudomonadota bacterium
GCTCGGGGGCAGGTTCAAGCGGGGCTTCCTGTGGTTCCTTGGGCAACAAAAAAGCCCTAGAGCGTTGATTCTCATAGGGCTTCTGGGGTTTGTTGGGATCTTGCGGGATCTGTCTTGGTCCCGCCGACAGGAATCGAACCTGTATCTGGCGCTTAGGAGGCGCCCGTTCTATCCATTGAACTACGGCGAGGACGGCGCGACAGCGCGCGCTGGATAGCCTGTCATTGTAGCTTGCGGCCCCCACTTCCACGTCCAGATCAGGTCGAGCGCGTTCTCGGCGCCGGACTGGGCCCGCAGGGTGAAGCGCTGCGCAGCGCGGTAGATCAGCTGCCAGGTGCCGCTGGCGGCGTTCAGGCTGCGCTCGTAGCCGACGTACCAGCGCCGGCTGATCTGCTTGCCCAGCGTGACAACGGTTTCGCGCGTGTCCCCCTCGCCGTCCTGGCGCACTGAAAGCTGGTCCAGCCCGATGCGCTCGACCAGGCTCGGGCTGTCGCTCTCGCCCGCGATGAGGGCGTAGGCGGCGCGCTGCAACAAGGCCAGGTCGGTGCGGCCGAGGCCGTCGGAGGCGCGACCGAGAATGAGCCAGGACAGCCGGTCCGTGTCGGTCATCGTCGGCTCGCTGAACAGGCGGATGCGCGGGTTCTGCGCGGTGCCGGTGACGGTGACGCCGACGCGCACGTCCTCCAGGTCGGGGCGGACGGCTTCGATGTCGAGCCGTGGGTTCTCGGCGACGCCAGTGAAGGCGATGATCGAGCGCTCGATGCGCAGTTTCTGGCCGTAGGCGGCGTAGGTGCCGTCAACGGCGCGGATGTTGCCGTTGATCGCCAGCCGGTTGGCGGGACTGGTCAGGCGCAGCTCGCCGGCCAGCCGCGTGTTCAGGCCGCGTCCGCGCAGCACGAAGGCGTCGCCCAGGTCGGCGCGCAGGTCGAGCGTGGTGGTGCGGCGGCTGGTGGGTGCGGTCTCGCGGGCACGGGCTTCCCCGCGGCCCCGATCGACCTCGACATCGTCGGCCAGCCCGGGCGCGTCACTCTGTGTGAAGTCGAAGCGGCCTTCGTCGGCGCGCACGCGGCCTTTGAGCTGGGTGCTCTGGGCATCAAGCACCAGATCGGCCTCACCACTGACGACGACCTTGCGGTCCACGCGCTGGAGCGCGGCGAAGTGGTCGGCGCTGACCTTGACGCTCAGGCGGGGCGCGGCGCCGAGCGCCGCTTCGCCGCGGGCCGAGAGCATGCCGGCACCTGCCCGCACGCTGAAGGTGTCGATGCGCGCGGTCTCGCCGGTCAGCAGCACCTTGAGTTGCGCGTCGGTCCAGTCGACCCCCTGCAGCGTGTTGCGCACGGCGATCTGGCGGCCGTTCAGCTCGCCGCTGAAGGCCGGGGCGCCGAAGGTGCCGCCGACGCGCGCTTCTGTGGCGAGCTGGCCGGACAGGCGCCAGCCGGGCGGCAGCCAGCGGCCCCAGTTGCCGAGCTGGGCGATCTGCAGGTCGATCTGGCCGGCCACGGGTGCGTCGGCTGCGGGCCACAGGGCATGGCGGTCGGTGCGCACGGTCTGCTGGCCGTTCAGGCTGCCGAGGTTGCCGCCCGAGACGAGCTGGGTCAGGCGCCAGACGCCGTCGGCGGCATTCAGGCGCAGTTTCAGGTCGGCCAGACCGAGGCGGCGCGGGCCGGTGTTGAGGTCCGGGTCTTCGACGCTGAGGTCGCCGCTGTCACGCTGCAGGGCGATGTCGGCGGTGAACTGTTCGGGCGTGGACAGCAGCTCGATGCGCCCGCCCAGCGTCAGGTCGCCGCCCCAGCCGAAGTCCGGCTGGGCCCGCGCCAGCAGCGGCGCCACGCGCAGCGGCGAGAGCCGGGCGCGCAGGCCGAGGCGCTGGGCAGCGCCGCTTTGCCAGTCTGCACTGTCGAGCAGGAGTTGCGCGTCCATCAGCGTCAGCCGGCTGGCGCCGATCTTCACGGCCAGGCCGCTGGCGTCCTGCGCGAGGCTGAGCGGAGCGGGGTCGAGTTGCAGCAGCGGCGGCAGTGGCGCCGGAGGCATCGGCCCGGTCGGGCCTGTTGCCACGTCGCGCAGCTCCAGTTGGGCGACCTTGCCGTTCCAGCGCAAGCCGGCGTCGCGGCGCTCCAGGAACTGGCCGAGTTCGTCGACCAGACCGCCGTCCAGTGACAGCAGGGCCTGCAGCCGGCGTGCGGGGAGGTCGCCGCGGGCGGGGGTGTCGATCTGGCTGCGCAGCTGGAGCTGGTGGCTGGCGGCGGTGCCCTGGGTACGCAGTGCCAGGGCGCTCAAGCGCTGGGCGCCGGCGCGCAGGGTGGTGACGTCTGCCGTGAGGTCGATCGGATCGGCGGGGAGCGTGCCGAGCTTCCAGCGCAGCTCCAGCCCCTGCAGCTCGGCTTGCGGCAGGCGCAACTGGCCGCTGCGCAATTGGCCGCTGGTGCGCACGCCGGGCCAGCGGCCAGTGAGTTCGAGTTCGCCTTGGGTGTCGCCGCTGACCTGGAGGGTCGATCCGGCGAGCTTCATCCACGGATTGAGACGTTCGGGGGCGCTGCTTTTCCACTGCAGGGCCCAGTGGTCGTCGGCGCCTCGTGAGGTGAGGTCACCGGTCAGGTGCAGATCGGTGGCGTCCGCGGCACCGACCGGGGCGCCAGCGGTGGCCTTGAAGTCGAGGTTCCAGTGTGCGGCAGCGGTGGTCCCGCCGCGGGTTTGCAGCTTGAGTTGGCCGGCCAGCGGCACGCCGCCGATCAGGCTCGGGTTGATGCGCAGATCGGCGCGGCCGGTGATCTCGGCCAGTCCGGCCAGCCCCGCCACCGGATGCACGGGGATGCGCAGGTCGGTGTCGAGCTGGCCGTCGAGGCGGTGGGTGCCGCGCGGTCCGAGGGTTTGGGTTTCGCCGGGCCACCACACGCTGGGGTCAAAGGCGTCGAGGTCACCCTTGAGCTGCATCTGCCAGTGTGCGTCGGCCTGTTCGGCGTGGCCGCTGGCGTCGAGGCGGGCGGCGCCGCTGCGGGCCTGGAGTTGCTCTAGATCGATGCGCTGCGGCGTGGCCTGGGCCTGCAGCAGCAGCCGCACCTCGGGCAATCCGGCGCCGACGAGCTGGCCACGCAGGTCGGTGTGCAGCGTGACGCGGCGGCTGGCATCGATGTGTTCGCCCAGCGACTGGCCGTAGGTCAGGGTGAGCGGGCCGCTGACCTGGACGGCGGGTGCGCGCGGGTCGAGCCGGGCAGGGTGCAGGTCTTGCCAGGTGCTGCTCAGGGCGGCGTCCAGGCGGCGCTGGGCCCCTTGGCCGCTCAGCGACCAACGGCCGTTGCCGAGCACGGTGCCCGCAGCGTCACTGCCGTCGTGCAGGCTGACGAGCAGGGTGTCGAGCGTGCCGGCGTCCGGGTTGCGCAGGTCGCCGCTGGCGGTCAGCTTGACGGCCTCCACGGGGACGAGATGCCGCGCCCAGGTGCCGGGGCGCAGGTTCTGCAGATCGACCTGCACCTGCAGGCGCTGTTGTGCTGCGCCAGCGCGGGTTCGGTTGTCGAGCAGGGCGTCGATCTGGCCGGACAGCGCGGTGGTCGGCAGGCCGCTGGCGAAGGGCGCCAGGTCGAGCGCCTGCAGCCGCGCTTGCAGGTGGCTCAGCGGCTGGCGCTGGGCGGGGCGGACTTCGGCCTGCACATCGAGCGACTGGCCGCGTGCGACCAGCCGGGTGTCGACCGCGATCTGCTGCAGCGGGCCGTGGGCGCGCAGATCGACGCGCCAGTCTTGTTGCAGTGGGTCGGT
This sequence comes from Pseudomonadota bacterium, assembly GCA_041165285.1. Lineage (GTDB taxonomy): Bacteria > Pseudomonadota > Gammaproteobacteria > Burkholderiales > Burkholderiaceae_C > Sphaerotilus. The sequence continues at coordinate 3,751 of JBEANV010000198.1, forward strand.
TGCAGCGGTGTCGGGTGTCAGGACCAGCCGGGCCTCCAGCGGCATCGGTGCATCCGCGCCCAGCGTGACCAGCCCGTGCAACGCCAGGCGGTCCCAGCGCAATTGCAACGCGTCGACGCGGTGGGCGCCTCCGCGGCCAGCCTGCAGGCTCAGCGCCGCCGACAGGTCGCGCACCGGGCGCGTGCGCAGGGCGTCGAGACTGAGGCGATCGATGCGGACCTCGCCGATCTGCACGCCGATGGGCAGGGTCAGCTCGGTCGGCAGCACCGGCGGTGCCTCGTTGTCCGCGCTGCCTTGCACGTCGAGGTGGCCGATCGACAACTGCGCCAGGCTCAGGACCGGTGCCTTGCCATCGGGCCAGCGCAACTGCAGGCCGCTCCATCGGAACTGGTCGATCTGCAGCACCTGCCGGGTGTTGAGCCGGTAGCGGAGCTGGTCAGCGTCGAAGTCGTCGAGCAGGCAGCCGCGCACACCGCTGCTCTGCAGCCCCGGCACCAGCCCGAGCAGCCAGCGGCTACCGGGTTCGGACGCCAGCGCTGCGTACCCGCCCGCGACCAGACCGACCGCCAGCACGGCCAGCACCGCCAGGAATGGCCAGAGCGACCAGCGTGCCCAGCGTCGGCGGGAGGAGGCGGCTTCGGATGGGGTCGGGTCCATGCTCAGAAGGTGATGCCGACGCTGAAGTGCAGCCGCACCTTGCGCACCTGTTGCCCGTAGGCCAGGTCCATGCGCAACGCGCCGACGGGGCTGCGCCAGCGCAGGCCGACGCCGTAGCCGAGCGCGGCGTCCAGCGATGTCCAGTCGGGCGCTGCGTTGCCGACGTCGATGAAGGTGGCGCCCCACAGCGCCGGCATGCTGCGCAGGATCGGCCGTGCCAGCTCGACGCTGCCGACCGCGACCACCCGGCCGCCGACCGCCGTGCCGGCGGCATTGCGCGGGCCGAGGCTCTGGTAGGCATAGCCGCGCACCGAGTCATCCCCACCGGTACGGAACAGCAGCGTGTACGGCACCGCCACGTCGGTCGCCGAGAACACCTGCCCGACCTGCAGCCGACTGGTGCTGTACCAGCTCTGGCCGAGCGTGGCGTAGTGCGTCAGGCGGCCATTGATGCGGCCGAAGACGCCGCCGCGCTGCACGGTGGCGAACGAGTGGCCCACGGCAGTGTCCAGCGACAGGCTCAGGCCCTGGGTGGGCAGCAGCGGGTGGTCGAGCTGGCGCCAGATCCACTGGTAGTTGCCGCTCACCGCCGAGGTGTCGTCGACCGTCTGGCCCGTGCTCAGGCTGCGGGTGCGCGAGCGTTGCCACTCCAGGTAGTACAGCCGCTCCAGCCGCTCGTCGTCCTTGCTGCGGCCGATGCGGGCGCGCTGGCTGGTGACGTCCAGTCCGCTGGCTTCGGTGTTGCCCACCGAGGCCGAAAGCAGGTTGCGGTAAGGGCCGGGCAGGGGGTGCGAGGTCAGGTCGATCGAGGCCTGCTGGTCGGTGCGGCCGAGTTGCAGCTTGCTCTTGGCCTGCCACGCAAACCCCAGGAAACGCTGGTGCAGGTGTTCGAGCGTGATGCGCGGCCCCGTGTTGTCGGACACGCCCAGGCCGAGCGTGGCCTGCTGCAGCGACCGTTCACGCACCTTCACCACCACCGGCATCGCTGCGGCCAATGCCGGATCGGGCTCCATCTCGATGGCCACGCTGTCGAACAGCGCCGACTTGACCAGCCGGTCCTGGTAGTCGAGCAGCGCTTGTTCGCGCAGCGGCTGGCCGGTGGAGAAGGTCTGCAGCGCGCGCACCGTTTCGGCGTCCACGTGGTCCAGCCCCTCGACCTGCACCGCGCCGAAGCGGTAGAGCGGACCGCTGTCGGCGACGAGAAACAGCGTGGCGCGGTCCTCGACGGCACGCACCTGGGCCACGGAGCCGCTCCAAGCGGAGGTCGCATACCCCTCGGCACGCAGCAGCGCGAGCACCTCGCTCTTGGCGCTGCTCCAGCGGTCCTGCGTGAACACCTCGCCTGCGGGCAGCGACCAGCGCTGGCGGGCACGCGCCACCAGCCGGGCGGCCTCCGCGTCGCTGGCGTCGGCGGCGATGGACAGCGGGCCTTCGAATTCGAGCCGTGATTGCGACACGCGCGTGACCGGCCCCGGTTCGACCAACAGCTTCAGCGCGACGACACTGCCGTCGTCACGGGCCTGCGTGCTGACCTTGGCGTTGAAGAAGCCTTCTGTTTCGAGCAGGGCGCGGGCCTGGGCCGGCGCCGCCTGGCGCAGCCGCATCAACTCGCCGCGTGGCACGCGGGCGGTGTCGGGGGTGGCGAGGTAACGCGAGAGGTCCAGATAGCGGGCCAGCAGCGTGCGAAGTTCCGGCGGCGCGTCGATGTCGAGCGTCCACGTGACGTCGCGTGTGTCAGCCTCCTCTTCGGCGGTCGGCGTGGCGGTCTGCGCGTCTGCGGGGGCCGACACCACCGCCAGCATCGCCAGCAGCAAGGTGACCCACCCGGTGCGTCCGCTCATTTCGACAGCAGTCGCATCGCCTGTTCCAGCCCCGCGAGCGACAGCGGGAACATGCGCTGGCTCATCAGCTGCTGGACCATGGCGATGCTCTGGCGGTATTCCCAGACGCCGGGCGGCTCCGGGTTGATCCAGGCGAACTTGGGGAAGGCGTGGGTCAGGCGCTGCAACCATTCGGCGCCCGGCTCCTCGTTGTTGTACTCGACGCTGCCACCGCGCTGCACGATCTCGTAGGGGCTCATGGTCGCGTCGCCGATGAAGATCAGCTTGTAGTCGCGGTTGTACTTGCGAATGATGTCCCAGGTCGAGAACTTCTCGGTGTAGCGGCGGCGGTTGTTCTTCCACACGAAGTCGTAGACGCAGTTGTG
>JBEANV010000199.1:0-3128 GCA_041165285.1 Pseudomonadota bacterium
CCGAAGCCCTCCCCTGGGAGCAGGTGCCGCGATACCTCATCCGGGATCGAGACGCCTCGTACGGCCGCTGCTGTAATCCGACGTCTTGCGGCCATGGGTATCCGCGACCGACCAACGGCACCGCGATCGCCCTGGCAGAACGGACATGTCGAACGCCTCATCGGCTCGATCCGGCGAGAATGCCTGGACCATGTCGTGATCCTGGGCGAGCCGCACCTGCGCCGAGTCTTGCGCGCATACGCCGACTATTACAACGGTTTCCGGACTCACCGGGCCTTGGCCAAGGACGCCCCGCTCCATCGCGCTACCGAGCTTCTTGGCACGATCACAGCGCGACCGCTTCTTGGTGGCCTTCACCATCAGTACTGTCGAATCTAGTTATCGGTACCAACAACGCGGCGCCGCGAACATCTGTAAGCGTGTGGTGTGGGCCGCCTTGGCAAGGGTGTCGTAGTTCGTAATGTGCAGTGGCGGCGTGCCAGGACACGCAAGCGAGCAATCTTACGAGCACCCTTATGAGCAGTGACAAGGTATTCGGCGAGGTACTGGCTGGACCGGAACGCCGTCGGCGGTGGAGTGACGCCCAGAAGCGGGAGATCGTGTCGGAATCGTTGCAGCCCGGTGCAGCGGCGCTGGCGGTTGCGCGACGTCACGGCATCAGCAGTGGTCTTCTGTACACGTGGCGTCGCAAGTTTGGAGCGGGCTTGATGCCGTCGTCGAGCGGCTTCGTGCCGGTCTCTGTGATTGGCGAACCGCCAACGGCGGAACAGCCGAGGCAGAGCAGCCGGCTGGAGCCCGGCGGTGCGATCGGCATCGAGCTTCCCGGCGGGATCCGGTTGCATGTGGAGCGCGGTGTTGATGCGGCGTCGTTGCGCCTCGTGCTCTCGGTGCTGGGAAGTGTGCGGTGATCGGTTTGCCGGCCGGTGTGCGGGTGTACCTGGCCTGCGGCGTGACGGATCTGCGCAAGGGCTTCGACGGGCTGGCGATGCTGGTCCAGCAACAGCTGCGGGAGGATCCCTTCGCTGGCCACGTGTTCGTGTTCCGCGGCCGGCGCGGCGATCTGATCAAGGCGCTGTACTGGGACACGCAGGGCCTGTGCCTGTTCGCCAAGCGCCTGGAGAGTGGGAGTTTCACCTGGCCACGCTCCTCGGAGGGCGTGGCGTACCTGACGGCGGCGCAGCTCGGGTTGCTGCTGGAGGGCATCGACTGGCGAGCGCCGCGGCGGCCGTCGCGACCGGCGCTGGCCGGCTGACGGCACCACAGGCTGTGGAAAGCGCGGTTGACCACAACTATGGGTTGTGACAAGAGACTGCCATGACCGATCCCGCCCTGCCCAGCGACGTTGCGACCCTGCAGCGCCTGGTGCTGGAACAACGCGCCGAGATCGCCGCAGCCCGCGCCGCCGTGCAACTGCACACGCTGGAGATCGAGAAGCTCAGGATGCAACTGGCTCGCCTGCGCCGTCAGCAGTTCGGCCGCTCCTCCGAGCGCCTGGGCGAGGCGATCGCCCAGCTCGAGCTGCAACTCGAGGAGCTGGAGGGCATAGCGGCGCCGGCCGACGCGGTGGCGGAGGCTGCGCCTGCCGGCGATGCCGCCACGTCCAAGCGCAAGCCGCGGCGCGAGAAGCTGCCCGACCATCTGCCGCGCGAGGCGGTACGACATGAGGCACCCTGCGCCTGCCCCGGCTGCGGCGGCGGGTTGCGGCCGCTGGGCGAGGACGTCACCGAAGTGCTGGAGTACGTACCCGGCCACTTCAAAGTGGTGCAGCACATCAGGCCCAAGCTGTCGTGCCGCGCGTGCGGCAGCATCGCCCAGGCCGAACTGCCGTCGCTGCCGATCCTGCGCGGCCGACCGGGCCCCGGTCTGCTGGCCCACCTGCTGGTCGCCAAGTACGCCGATCACCTGCCACTCTACCGGCAGAGCGCGATTTACGCCCGCGACGGCATCGACCTCGATCGCTCGACCCTGGCGCAGTGGGTCGGACGGGCGGTGTGGCTGCTCGATCCGCTGGTCGAGGCGCTGGCCGGCAACGTGATGCGAAGCCCCAAGCTGCACGCCGACGACACGCCGGTGCCGGTGCTCGATCCCGGACGCGGCAAGACCAAAGAAGGCCGATTGTGGGTCTATGCGCGCGATGATCGGCCGTGGCAGGGCCTCGATCCGCCGGCGGCGCTGTACCGCTATACCCCCGATCGCAAGGGCGAACGGCCGAGGGCTCATCTGCGGGGCTTCGAAGGCTACGTGCAGGCCGATGGCTACAGCGGCTTCGCCCAACTCTACGAGGCCAAGGGCGAGCGGCCGGCCAACCTCGAGGTCGGCTGCTGGGCTCACGTGCGGCGCAAGATCTATGACGTTCACGTCACCACGCAATCGCCGATCGCGCACGAGGCGCTGCAGCGGATCGCGCGGCTCTACGCGATCGAGGAGGCGGCCCGCGGCAAGCCGTCCGTGCAACGGTGCAGCCTGCGCCAGGAGCACTCGAAGCCGGAGCTCGACGCGCTGAAGACGTGGTTCGAGGCGAGGCGGCTGCAGATCTCGAGCAAGAGCGACCTCTCGAAGGCGATGCGCTATGCGCTGGTGCGCTGGGCGGCGCTCACCCGATACCTCGACGATGGCCGGCTCGAGATCGATAACAACATCGCCGAGCGGGCCATGCGCGGCGTCGCCCTGGGCCGCAAGAACTGGCTGTTCGCCGGGTCCGACAGCGGCGGCGAGCATGCCGCGGCGATCTACTCCTTGATCGAGACCGCCAAGCTCAACGACATCGATCCCGAGGCCTATCTCAGCGACGTCCTCGCCCGCATCGCAGATCACCCGATGAAGCGCATCGACGACCTGCTGCCGTGGAACTGGGCTGCTGCCAAGCATGCCCCGATGGTCGCTGCCGCCTAGCTCTCGTCAATCGCCAAAGCTGCGGCCGACGCCACACGCTTACGCTTGTAGACACTGAAGTGATGCTGTCCATCAAGGCTTTCGACCCTGTAGTCGTGCGTAATCATCCTCTCTTGCTGTTTGCCCCGCGCGCCCGGATTCATCAGCTTTTTCGGAAGCGCACGCAGCGCTTTGATTTGCTGATCTGTGACGATTGTCGTCATTCCCCGCTCCCCCTGCACGCAGGGTAGGTGCAA
>JBEANV010000200.1:0-4743 GCA_041165285.1 Pseudomonadota bacterium
TCGGCCGCATCCACATGGTCACGGTCAACGTGTTCTGGACCCGCCCGCAGAGCTATTACGACGAGGCGCCGTGGCGTGGCCGCTGGGACATGGACGGCGGCGCGTTCATGAACCAGGCGAGCCACTACGTGGACATGGTGGACTGGCTGGTCGGGCCGGTGGACAACGTACATGCCTACACCGCGACGCAGGGCCGCGACATCGAGGCCGAGGACTCGGGCGTGATGAGCCTGCGCCTCCGGGCGGGCGGCTTGGCGAGCATCAACGTGACGATGCTGACGTATCCGAAGAACCTCGAAGGCTCGATCACGGTGCTGGGCGAGCGCGGCACGGTGCGCGTCGGCGGCGTGGCGATCAACGACATCCAGCACTGGGAGTTCGACACGCCGACGCCGGAGGATGCGCAGATCAAGGCGGCCAGCTACGCGACTACCTCGGTCTATGGCTTCGGACACCCGCTCTACTACGCCAACGTCATCGACACGCTGCGCGGCGAGGCGCACGCGGAGGTCGATGGCTACAGCGGGCTGCGGTCGCTGGAGGTGCTGATCGCGGGGTATCGGAGTGCGCGGGATGGGGTGCGGGTGGGGTTGCCGCTGGTGTTCTGAAGTACACAGGAAACCAATTTCCGACGGATGGGTCACAGTAAGATCGCAAGCAACCAGTCGGAAACCACCATGCAAGTCACCGTCAGCGACAAAGGTCAGATCACCCTGCCCCACAGCCTGCGACAGCACCTGGGCATCAGCGCCGGCACACGCCTGGAAGTCGAGGCGCAGGAGGATGGCTCGCTGCGGGTGCGGGTGCTGGCGCGTGGCTCGCAAGGCTTGTTCGGTCTGCTGAGCCGCCCTGGCGAACGCACGCGCAGCCTGGACGAGCTGGACCAGGCCATCACCGACACTGTGCGCGACAGGCAGGAAACACCGTGATCGCTGTCGATACCAACGTGGTGGTGCGGCTGCTGATCGGTGACGATGCGCACCAAGCCCAGATCGCCCGGCAATTGTTCGACGACCACGCTGATCAAGACGGCTCGCTGTGGCTGAGCGATGTCGTGGTCGTGGAAGTCGCCTGGACGCTGGCACGCGCCTATGACCGCAGCAGCGCCGACATCGCCACCGCGCTGAATGCCCTGCTGCGCCACGCCACCGTCGCACTCGAATCGACCGCCGACATCCGCGCTGCGCTGGTGCTGTACGAAAAAGGCCCCGCCGATTTCGCGGACTGTCTGCTGTCGGTCAAGGCGCAGCGGCACGGGTGTGACGCCGTAGTGACCTTCGATCGCAAGATGCGGCATCTGGCCGGCGTCACGGTGCTGGGTACCGTCAACTGAGTTCGAGGAACTGCCATGAGCAAGACATCCCCCGCCTGGCACCACGCCTCCGCCATCGTCGATGAAGGCGCCCAGCTCGGCGCCAACACCAAGGTCTGGCACTTCAGCCACGTCTGCGCCGGCGCCCGCATCGGCGAGGGCTGCTCGCTCGGGCAGAACGTCTTCGTCGCCAACGACGTGGTGATCGGCGCGGGCGTGAAGATCCAGAACAACGTGTCGGTGTACGACGCGGTGACGCTGGAGGACGACGTGTTCTGCGGCCCGAGCGCGGTGTTCACGAACGTCTACAACCCGCGGGCGGCGGTGTCACGCAAGAGCGAATACCTGCGCACGCTGGTGAAACGCGGCGCGACGCTGGGGGCGAACTGCACCATCGTCTGCGGCACGACGGTCGGGGAATACGCCTTCGTCGGCGCGGGCAGCGTCATCAACCGGGATGTGCCGGATCACGCGCTGATGGTGGGCGTGCCGGCGCGGCGGATCGGGTGGATGAGCCGGAATGGCGAGCGGCTCGGGCTGGCGGTGCGCGGCGAGGGCGAGGCGACGTGTCCGGCGACTGGGGAGCGGTATCGGCTGCAGGGCGATGTCGTGACGCGGGTGGATGCGCCATGAAAGGGACTGCGCAGGAGCTGCCGCGCCTCCAGATCGAGCGGATGGGTCCGATCCAGCAGGCGGACGTGACCTTCGGCGATCTGACCGTCATCGTGGGTCCGCAAGCCACCGGAAAAAGCATCTTCCTGCAGACGCTCAAGCTGCTGATCGACCGTGACCAGATCCACGAGACCTTCCGCCACCACAGCATGAACTTCAGCGGACGAGCGGATGCGTTCCTCGACGGCTATTTCGGCCGCGGCATGGCCGGGGCCTGGCAGATCGAACAGTCGCGCCTTGTCTGGAACGGCAAGCACATCCAGTTGCCCGACTACGCCGCCCCCACCAAGTCCCCCAAGGGCAAGGTGCTGCACGAACGGCTGTTCTACATCCCGGCCCAGCGCGTCATGAGCCTGCCGGGCGGGGTGTCGCAGAACTTCGGCCAGTTCAACTATGGTGACCCCTACACGCTGCGTGTCTTCAGCGATGCGGTACATGACCTGATCCAGAACGAGTTCGGGGCGACAGGCGAGCTGTTCCCTGCCCCCAATCGCCTGAACGCCACCTTGCGCGAGCCGATCAATGCCCATCTGTTCGGTGGCAACAAGCTGGTGATCGATGACTCGGACTTCACCAAGCGGCTGGCGCTGGCGGTGCCGGGGCAATCGAAGCCGCTGGGGTTCCTGTCGTGGTCGGCAGGTCAGCGCGAATTCGCGCCGATGCTGATGGGTCTGTATTGGTTGTGTGCCGTGCGACACCAGCAGCGCATGTCCGGCAAGGTGCAGGAAGAAGTCATCGAATGGGTGGTGATCGAGGAACCCGAGATGGGCCTGCATCCCCAGGGCATCGCCGCCGTGCTGCTGATGGTGCTGGAGTTGCTGCGGCGCGGGTACCGGGTCGTGATTTCGACGCATTCGCCCGTGGTGCTGGAGATGGTCTGGGCACTGCAGGAGTTCAAGAAACTCGGCGCGGACGAGTCGGATGTCCGACGGTTGTTCGATCTGAAAGCGACAGTCCCGGCCAAGGAGTTGGGCAGGACGGCGCTGGAGAAGGACTACCGGGTCTATTACTTCGACCGACAGCACGCCGTGCGCGACATCTCGAACCTGAGTCCCGGAGCTGAAGCCATCGCCGAATCCGAATGGGGTGGCATCACCGGGTTCTCGTCGAGGGTCAATGAGGCGATCGCATCAGCAGTGAACCGAGTCGACGCACGAGCAGGGACGGGACGCTAATGGCGGGAAAGAATCGCACCAAACGGCCAGCCCCTGAATCGGCATTCGCACAGGCCGCCCGCGCAGCAGGACTGGAACCGCAACCCGGCAAGGCTGCTGTCGAATCCAGATACCGAGAGGCAGTAGTCTTGACGAGCGGGCATAAACATACCGCGAGCATCGATACCGATGCACATTTCTGCAAAGAAGAGCCGAACGAACCACGCTGGGACTACGGCCTTGGTCTTTCAACGGCGGCAGGTGAGGAATTCTTGCTTTGGATGGAACCCCACCCAGCCTCCAGTACCGGCAAAGTTCAGAAAATGCTCGACAAACTCAACTGGCTGAAGGACAAGTTGAAGACCGCCCCTTTTGCAGAACTTCTGGCGCTGGAGCGATCTGCCAGACCGCATACGCGTGTCGTCTATCGGTGGCTGGCTGCCACGGGGGATAACCGCATTCCGCAAACCAGCAAAGAAGCCCGCAAGCTGGCTCAGGCCGGACTGTCTCAACCCCAACGGTTCGTTCGGCTGCCCTGATTCAGTCGCAATTCCTCATGCACTTCATCGACCTCAAGGCCCAATACGCCACCCTCAAACCCGACATCGACGCTGCGATCCACCGTGTCCTCGACCACGGCCAGTACATCATGGGCCCCGAGGTCCGGCAGCTCGAAACCGCCCTGGCCGAGCGCGTCGGCGCCAGGCACTGCGTCACCGTCTCCAGCGGCACCGAGGCGCTGCTGATCGCGCTGATGGCCCTCGACCTGAAGCCCGGCGACGAGGTGATCACCACGCCGTTCACCTTCGCCGCGACCGCCGAGGTCATCGCGCTGCTGGGCGCCAGGCCGGTGTTCGTGGACATCGAGCCGGACACCTGCAACCTCGACCCGACCCTGATCGAAGCGGCGATCACGCCAAAAACGCGGGCGATCATGCCGGTGAGCCTGTACGGGCAGGTCGCCGACATGGCCGAGATCAACGCCCTCGCCGCCCGCCACCACCTGCCGGTGATCGAGGACGCCGCCCAGAGCTTCGGCGCCACCTACCGCGGCGACCACAGCGGGCACCTGTCCACCGTCGGCTGCACCAGCTTCTTCCCGAGCAAGCCGCTGGGCTGCTACGGCGACGGCGGTGCGCTGTTCACCGATGACGACGCGCTGGCGCAGGCCGCCCGCGAGATCCGCGTCCACGGCCAGAGCGCCCGCTACACCCACACCCGCGTCGGCCTCGGCGGGCGCATGGACACGATCCAGTGCGCGGTCGTGCTGGCCAAGCTGCCGCGCTTCGACTGGGAGCTGCAGCGCCGCCGTGAACTCGGGGCGCGGTACCACCAGTTGCTCGCGCCGCTGGCCGAGCGCCACCCCGGTTTCGGCCTGCTGACCGTGCGGCCGGACCGCGACAGCGTCTGGGGCCAGTACACCGTGTTCGTGCCGCAGCGCGCGAAAGTGCAGGCCGCGCTGCAGGCTGCGGGCATCCCGACCACCGTGCATTACCCGAAGCCGCTGCACCTCCAGGTCGCCTATGCCGCGTTCGGCGGCCCGGAGGGCTACCCGAACAGCGTGGCAGCGGCCGATCGCGTGATGAGCCTGCCGATGAGCCCGGA
>JBEANV010000201.1:0-2663 GCA_041165285.1 Pseudomonadota bacterium
CGTGGGGTCGCCCAACCCGCCAGCAGCGCGAAGTCCTGCAGGTTGCTCCCGTGCCGTGTCTCGCCCAGCGCCCGCTTCCCCTGCCAGCCGCGCTCCGCGTCGTGCGTCGTTGGTGTCGGCCAGTTCGCCAACGGTGTAGCCTGCTGCGCGGAAGGCGCCTTCGACCCACTCGCCAACAGGGTCGTCTCCGTCCCATCCGAAGGCTTTGACGGCGCCGCAGTCGATGCAGTGGGGAGGATTCCAGCGGCGGCCGTCGTGGCTGTAGTTGAATCGATGCCGACAATTAAGCTCGTCGCCTGATTCAGATCCTGCGGCCCGCCCTTCCGCGCTATCTCCTTCGCCGCGCCCTCCGCCGTCCGCACGTTCTTCGCCCCGTCGGTTTCCAGCGCGGTCGGCCAGCCCGCCAAGTGCACCGCCTGCCCCAGCGGCAACCCCGCCCCGTTCCCGTTGCCCCACTTCGCCTTCAGCCGCTCCCGTCGTTGCTGATGCTTCACCGGATCTGCCCCGTCGTTCATTAGGGCCGCATCCGGCGTCGGCCAGCCGCTCAACGTCAGATCCGCCGCATCGACCAGCGTGTGTCCCGCATGAATCCCCGTCGGCGGCATCGTGTGCCTGACCGCGGAACTGTTCCGTGTGTTGCTGTTGTCGCCCACGGTCGGACTCGGCCACGAACCATAACCGGCTGCGAATGTCGTACGCGCCCGACACTGGACCCGGTAGACCAACCGCCCCGACGGCGTAGCCTTCTCTTTCCAGGTCATCGCAAACAAGATCGAGCCATCCATGTCCAACTGCCGCTTCAACCTGCTCACCAATGAGGCAGTCAGGGCGGCACTCGCGGATGAGGCGAAACCACGCCGGCCAAAGGTGGCGCGGATCATCGCCCCCAGCCTGGGCGCCGGCGCTCGAGAACGGCTGGAAGGGACAGGAGCCGGTCCAGACGGATCGGGCGTCAGGCCATCCAGCGAGTCGAAGAGCGAGCGACCAGCCCCCGATGCCGGCGAAGAAGTGACACTGGATAAATCCATCGAGGTCTCTGGGCTGAATATCGACAACGCTTCGTTCGTCCACTTCGCCATCCGCAATCAGTCCTTCCTTGATCAGTTCGCGCAACCACGCCGCCGCGAACGCGTCGATCTCGTTGTAATACGCTGACATTTCAACCGGCCGCCCGCCGCACCCAGCACGCGCTGTAGTCCTGCCGGTCCTGTCGCACGATCTGCGCGTGCATGCTCGGTAAGTGTCGGAGCCACCACTCCTGCGCCTCTGGGTCACCAGGGCAGGTCAGGCGATGCCCGCGCATGGGGAGATCGGCATGATCAGGCTGGGAGAGCAACTCGACGAGCGCAGCCGCGCGGTCGTCGGCCATCTATGTCTCCACCACGGGCCGATAAGACGGCTCCGTTTGGCCGAATGTCCACGCCACGGCGGCCCGTGCTGTCGTGATGTCGGCGGGCACACGGAGTGAATAGAATTTCGAACTGCCGTCACTCTCTGGCGTGCTGTTCCTGACCCGCACGACCACGAGTGGTTCATCTCCGTCGAGTTCGGTGCGATAGAGCGTGCCCGTCTCATCGGCATGGACAGGTAAGGCGCCGCTGTCGGTCACGAACCGGTCGAAACCATACCGATCGAGCATCACACGCCGCACTTCCGCGTTCTGCTCGCCGAGGATATCGGCGACGGTCAGCCGTGCTGGGTCCATCACCAGCCACGCCGGCACGCGCACCCCGTGAATCGCCCACAACGCCGACCCATCGCGCCACGCGCAGAACGGGCCGTCTTCGCAGTGTGGGCGGTGCTGGTCATCGACAAGTAATCGCTCTGGCCGATCACTAACGATGCAGAACTCTGGGTGCATAACACGCGGGCCGCCGCGGATAGCTGCGGTCTCATAGTGCTGCCACTTCGAGTAATCGAGCGGCAATTCCGCGACGTGTCGGAAGAACGAGATGAAGGCGGGCCATCCCGCCCATTGATTGCCTCCATTCCACATGCTCCCGCAGGACGCCGTGCATTCCATGAGGAAGCGGGCACGCCCTGGCGCGAAGCCGCCAGCAATATCGAGAAGACCATCAATGTTCACGCCGGTAATGTCCGTCGCCTGCCTCGTCGCCTGCCACGTCGCCTGCCTCGTCGCCTGCCACGTCGCCTGCCACGTCGCCTGCTCCGTCGCCTGCCTCGTCGCCTGATCCGTCGCCTGCCACGTCGCCTGATCCGTCGCCTGCACCGTCGCCTGATCCGTCGCCTGCTCCGTCGCCTGCCGTGATGGATGTGCTCGCATCCACCACAGCGCCGCCGCAAATCCCCCAGCGAATCGCGCCACGAACGGCGACGGCACGAAGACGATGCGCTCAGAGGGTGGTGGCGTCAGACCGGCCGCCTCATAGAGCCCACGAACCGCGACCCGCATCGCCTCACGATCCGCCTCGTCCATCGGAGCCGTGCTCATGGCATGCGCGATCCACCGCGCCGCCCACGGCGCCAACTGGGCCTCGTGCTCAGGTGTCAACGTGTATTTCTTCGCGCGAGCCATCTCAGTCAGCCACCGTGCGGATGGCTTCAGGACTAAACTCACGCTGTCTAATGACTTCCCACGCCCCACGTCCGATCGGGTTCAGGAGCACATCACCCTGACGCGCCTGGATGGGCTGCGAAGGATC
>JBEANV010000202.1:0-9754 GCA_041165285.1 Pseudomonadota bacterium
AACCAGCTTGTGGGGAGCTGCCGCGCCGCTGGCGTCGAAATGCACGAAACCCATTTGCTGGCCCAGCCAACTGGCGATGAACTCGGCCACCTTGTCCTGCAGTTCGTCGCGCTTGCTGCCGTAGTAAGTCGATTGCCAGCGTGGCACCGCGAGGTCGAAGGACACGGCAACCACCGGCCGTGATTCGGCCCGTGCCACCAGCAAACCAGCCAAGCTGGTGACCAGCAGCAGGCATCGCCAGAGTTTGCCCTTGCTCATTCGATGTCCTCCATCGACTGGTCCTGCATCTCGTCCTTGCCGAGGACGAACTCGGCGCGGGCGAAGACGCGCTTCTGCGCATTGACCAGACTGGCGCGCAGTGTCATGCCCGGCTCCAGGCCGACAGCCGGTGTCAGTACCTTCGGCTGCTTCCAGTCCACCAGGTGCTGGGCCGCCAGGGTCTGGTTGGTCACGCCCCTGGCCAGCAGCTCGATCTGCCAGTTGGCCTGCCAGGTTGTCGGCACCGGCTGGCCGCGACCGAACAGCAGCGCGCCAACCGGATCCTTCACGCTGGCCAACAGCTGTTCAGCGCCTGCTTGGTCGATCGCCACGATGCGCAGCTCTCCGCCACCCACATCGCGCCACGTGCCATGGGCGATGCCCGAGAGGCGCAGCAGCACGCTGGGCGAACGGCGCAAGTCGATGCCCGGCCGCACGCGCAGGCCCGCCGGCGGGTAAACCTCGACCACGGTCGGCACGAAACCGTCCAATGTCAGGCGGAACGGCCGCCCGAAGGGATGGCTGGCCAACACGAAGCGCGCCGGTTCGCCCTTGGCTTCAGGTGCCACCGCCTCGGGCAAGGCGGATGCGTCGTCCAGTGCTTGCAGCGTGACGCGACCCAGGCGGTTGCCGTCTTCCGCCAGCACGACGATCGACGTCCAGGTCAGCGTGACGGCACCTACCACCAGGTACGCAGCCAGCAGCATCCACCAGCTGAGCCAGCGGGTGATCGCCTGGCGAAGGCGCTTCTGCAGCGCAGTCAGCTCCTCCTTGTCCAGCAACTGGTTCAGCACCGCCAGGGCAAAAGGCAGCACGGCGGCAACGGACGCCAGCAGCGCCGGGTGGCCCGCGCCAAGGCCCAGGTGGTGGTTCGACCATAGCAAGACGGTGCCCGCCAGCGGCACCAGAGCCAGCACACGCAAGGACCAGTCACCCGCCGGGGGCGTGGCCGGCGGTGCAGCGGATGGAGCCTGTTGATCAGACATCGCAGCGGGGCAGGTTGGCGGGAAAGGCGGAAAGTCCTGCAGACGCTACAGCATCGGCGATGCCGGATGAGCTGTCATCCTGAAGCTTGTGGATGGGCGCACTCCTGGTGTCGCATCACCCCATCGGGATGCACCTGCTGCGCCAGGAGGGGCTGCAGAATCAGAAGTTCATCTGCAGCGCGACCTCGCCCGACCAGGGCTCGGTGAGGCCCCGTCCGCCACCCAGGTCTTCGAGGATGGGGCGCAGTTTGTCGAGGTTGCCGATCATCGCGGGACGCGCGGCGGCAAGCGCCTCCATGCTGTCCCATTCGGCCACGACCATGAAGCTTCGCTCGCCCGAGCGGATCAGCCAGAAATTCCGCCCACCCGGCATGGCACGCGGGTCCATCTCTTTGTGGATGCGGATGAATTCGTCTTCCTGGCCCGGCTTCACACGCATATGCACCACATTCATTGCAGTCATGGCTTGCTCCTTTGTTGCAAAGGCACGGAAAGCGTAGCACGAAGAGTCGGACAGACTGGCATAAATGTGCTAAGCGACGGAATCACCCAAGCACGCTGCGGGCGACCGCCCCCAGGTACATGGTGAGGTTGCTGCAGCCGACGTTCAGGCCGTGGGTTCGGCGTACAGGTGGAGCATGGTCACGTCGTCGTGTGGTGACCGGCCGTCCATGTGCAGGGACAGGTCCGCGCTGAGCCTCGCCAGCAGGGCCTCGGGGCTGTGCGCCCGCGCCCGGAGTGCGGCAACCACGCGGGGCTCACCAAACGCCCTGCCCTGCGGGTCCAGCGCTTCGGGCAGGCCGTCACTGAACACGAACAGGCTGTCGCCGGGGTGCAGGTGGGTGCAGCGTGCCTGGTACGGCATGCCCGCCATCATGCCCACGGCCATGCCCGCGGGCGGCAGGGATTCGGGCGTCTGCGCACCCCGGCGCAGCAGCAGCGGGGCATCGTGGCCGGCATTGAGGTAGTCCAGCCGCCCGGTGCGCGGGCAGAGGATGGCCGTGAACACCGTGGCAAACATGTTGTCGCGCCCATGCACGGTGGCGATGTAGTCGTTCGTGAAGACCACGGCGCGCTCCAGGGTCTGGCCTGCAGGTTGACCGGCACCGGCCTGCTGCAGGCTGATGCGCAGCAGGCTGCGGAACAGCGCCATGTACAGCGCCGCCCCCACGCCCTTGTCGCAGACATCGGCCACCGTGAAGGCGAGCTGGCCATCGGGCAGCACCAGGGCGTCGAAGAAGTCCCCGCCCACCTGCCGGGCCGGCACGCACGACGCCGCCAAGGGCCAGCCGGGCAACTGGGGCAAGCTGTCCGGCAGGAAGCCCAACTGGATGCGCTGCGCGATCGCCATCTCGCGGGACATCGACCGCAGCAGCTTCGCGTTCAGGTCGGCCACGCGCTTCTTGTTGAGCGAGGACTCGATGCGCGCCCGCAGCACCACCGGGTTGAACGGCTTGGTGATGTAGTCCTCGGCGCCCAGCTCCAGGCAGCGCACCACGCTGTCCACGCCGTCGATGGCCGTGACCATCACCACCGGGAGGTGGGCCAGCAGCGGGTCGGCCTTGATCTGCGCCAGGGCTTCGTAGCCGTCCATCTCGGGCATCGTGATGTCGAGCAGCACCAGGTCGAAGGTGTCGGCGCGCAGGCGCTGCAGCGCGTCGCGGCCGCTGACGGCAAAGGCATGGCTGTGCCCCAATCGCGCCACGCGGCGTGCCAGCAGGTCGCGGTTGACTTCCAGGTCATCGACGATGAGCACATGCGCCGAGGCCGTGCGCGCGGCCCCGTCGCCGGGCGCGCTCATGCCGCGGCCTCGACGGCAGGGCGGTCCTGCCGGTGCAGCAGGCGGCGCAGGTAGGGCATTTCTTTTTCGGTCGCCCGCTCGCCCTGGCGAACCAGGTAGTCGATCAGGTGCGTGTCGCGCAAGCCCACCGGCTGGTCGAAGTCGGGCATCACGGGGATGATTTCGGCGTGGTGCGCCATGCTGTGGAACGCGAATTGCGCGCGCAGCAGGTGGTTGGTCGCCACCGCCATCACCTGCTTGGCCAGCGCCGCCCCCGAGTCGATCACCGGCTGCAGCGGGTCTTCGAAGCCCATCGCCAGGATGATGTCGGCGCCTTCGCGTATGGCCACGTCCACCGGCATCGGGTTGCACACGCCACCGTCCATCAGCAGGCGGCCGTCCACCTCCCAAGGCGGCAGCAGCAGCGGCAGCGCCAGCGTGGCACGCATGGCATCAAACACCGGGCCACGCGACAGCACCACCTGTTCGCCGCTGTTCACGTCGGTGGCCACGAAGTGCAGCGGGATCGGCAGCGCCTCGAACCGGACCCCCTGCAAATCGTCCGCCATGTACTGGTTGAACGCCGCGTCTTTCATCAGTCCGAACTTCGGGCTGAAGCCGAACCAGCGCGGAAACACGGCGCGCAGCACCTGGCGGTAGCTGAGCGTTTCGAAACTCCGCGTCATCCCGGCCTTGTAGCGGGCAATGCCTTCGGGGATGTCCGTGCCCCCCGAGGCCACCCAGTAGCCCACCGCCGCGCCGCCGCTGCAGGCCACCACCAGATCGATGGCGACGCCTTCGCGCTGCAACACCGCCAGCGCGCCAAAGGCCGAGACGCAGCGCAGGCCGCCCGAGCCGATGACCATGGCGATCTTGTGGCGCGGGGGCGGGTTCATGCGGCGGCGGCCTCGGATGCGGCGTCTGCGGCCAGCAGCCGGCGCAGGTAGTCGATCTGGCTCCGTGCAGCCTCGGCGCCGGCGTCGATGATGTAGGGCACCTTCTCGGTGTCGAACAGCCGGATGCGCTGCGTGAACTCCGGAATGATGCTGATGACTTCGGCGTGGTGCGCCACGCTGTTGAACGCGAAGCGGGCGCGCAGCAGGTTGTTCGACATGATGGAACTCAACTGCATGGCGAACCGGCCCGCGCTGCCGATGTGCTCCATCATCGGGCTCTCGAAGCCCACCGCCACGATCACCCGTGCGCCGTGCTTCATGGCCACGCTGATGGGCAAGGGGTCGGACACATAGCCGTCCACCAGCAACTGGCCGTTCACCTCGACCGGCGAGAAGGCAAACGGGATGGCCAGACTCGCCCGGATCGCCTGCGCCACCGAGCCGCTGGACAGCTCGACCAGCTCGCCATCCTGGAAGTTGGTGGCGGTGATGTGCAGCGGCACCGGGGTGTCCTCGATGCGCAGGTCGCCAAACACCTCGGCCAGCCGGCGGTTGATATGCCGGTCGTCACGCAGGCCGAACCGCTTGGCCGCGAAGCCCATCAGCCTGGGCGCCAGCACGCTGAGCAGGGCGCGCGTGTTGCGCTTGGCCGCGATCTCCTTGGTCCACAGGCGGATCGTCATGTCGCGGGCGGTGGCGGCGTCGTGGCCCAGTGCGATCAGCGTGGCGAAGATGGCGCCGCCGCTGCACCCAACCACCCGTTCCACCCGGATGCCGGCCTCGCCCAGCACCTGGGCCACGCCGATCGCCGCTGCACACTTGACGCTGCCCGAGCCAATGACCAGGGTGACGCTGGGGGTTGTGGTCATCTCAGGCTCCTGTGCCGTAGCTGGCCACGGCGCTTGCAACATCGTCGAAGATCTTGATGATCCCGGCAAAGCCCGAGATCGACAGCACCCGCAGCACCGAAGGCTGCACCGCCGCCAGACGCAGGTCACCGCCCAGGCGCCGGCTGTCCTTCAGCGCCCCGAGCAGGGAGCGCAGCCCGGCGCTGCTGGTGTAGTCCACCGCGCTGAAATCGGCCACCAGGCGCACCTGTCCGGCCCCGACGTGGCCCGTCAATGCAGCCGTCAACTTGTCGGCGGTGAGGCTGTCCACGCTGCCGGCGATGGCGAGCACGGTGACGTGGGCGTGGTGGGTGGCGGTGACTTCCATGGGGTTCCTTGTTCCTTGTTCCTTGTTGGGTCGGATCGGTGTGCAGGCAGGTCACGTCATGTCACGTCAGGTCTTTGACCAAGGACAGCCGGTTGCCTTCCGCGTCAGTGTGGCGGTAGGACTGGTGGTCGGTCATCTGCCGGATCAGGTGGATGCCCAGCCCGCCCAGCGGCCGATCCTCCCACGACAGCGACAGGTCGGGGGTCGGCTGGGCCAGCGGGTTGAACGGCCGTCCCTGGTCGGTGAGGGTGATCTCGATGGCGGCTGGCAGGTGGCGCAAGGTCAGGCGCAGCGCACCGGGCTGGCCGGGCGGGTAGGCATGCTTGACCACGTTGGCACAGGCTTCGTCCAGCACCACCTGCAGGTCGGCGCGCACCGCGTCCGACACGCCCGCCCGCCGGCACAGCGCGTCGAGCGCCGCCTTCCAGGCGTGCAGGCTGGCGGCCACGGCGGGCAGCGTGGTGTCGCTGGTGGTCAGCAGGCGGTCGATCTTGTCCAGCAGGCGGGGCAGGTCCACTGGCTTGGTGTCGAACTCGTCACAGCCCGCCGCCAGGGCCTCGGCGCGGTCACCGGACATGGCGTGCGCCGTCAGGGCGATCACCGGCACGGCCTGCGTGGCCACGTCCGCCTTGATCCGGCGCGTCGCCTCCCAGCCGTCGATGCCGGGCAGGCTCATGTCCATCAGCACCAGATCGGGCTGTTCCTGGCGGGCCATCGCCACGCCTTGCAGCCCATCCACCGCCATCACCACCTCGAAGCCCTTGCGGACGAGCCGGCGCGACAGCATCTCGCGGTTCATCTCGTTGTCTTCAACCAGCAAGATCTTGGGCATGCCCGGCTCCTGCTGGGGTCGTCGGCGGCAGTGCGTGGCCATTCGCGGCCACCCTGGCGGTGAAGCAACTGCCCTGGCCCACCACACTGCGCACCGTCACGTCACCGCCCAGCAGCTTGCACAGGCGCCGGCTGATCACCAGGCCCAGGCCGGTGCCGCCGTATTGGCGGGTGGTGGCGGAGTCGGCCTGCACAAACGCCTGGAACAGCTTGCCTTGCTGCTCGGGGGTCATGCCGATGCCGGTGTCCTGCACGTCGAAGACCAGTTGCTCCGGTTCGCCCGGTGGCGTCTCGCGCCTGACCGACAGGGTGATCACCCCTTGCCGGGTGAACTTGGCGGCATTCGACAGCAGGTTGAGCAGCACCTGGCGCAGCCGGGTGGTGTCCGAATGCACGGTGCCGATGTCGGCGGACAGTTCCACCACCATGCGATTGCCGTGGGTCTCGATCAGCGGGTGGGCGGTGGAGGTGGCGTAGTCCACCAACTGCTGCACGCTGAGTTCGCCGATCTCCAGCTCGATCTTGCCGGCCTCGATCTTGGACAGGTCCAGCACGCTGTTGATCAGCTCCAGCAGGTGCTTGCCGGCCGACTTGATCTTGTCCAGATCGGCCATCGTGGTGGACGTGACCCCGTCTTCGGCCAGCTCTTCCTGCAGGATCTCGCTGTAGCCGATCACCGCATTGAGCGGGGTGCGCAGCTCGTGGCTCATCATGGCCAGAAAGCGTGACTTGGCGGTGTTGGCGTCGATGGCCTCGTCGCGCGCGGCCTGCAGCAGGCGGGTGCTCTCGATGTGGCGGGCCCGCAAGTCATTGAACGCGACGACCAGTTGGCCGAGCTGGTCGCCGGAGTGGGGCTGGATCGGCTTGAAGTCGTCGTCCGACTGTCTGGCGCTGGCCGAAACTTCGTCGATCGGCTTCAGGATGGCCCGGCGGAGCGCGATGGTCACGCCCAGGATGAGCAGCAGCGCGACCGCGGTGGCGGACACCACCGTGCGGTAGAACACCGTGGCGTTTTCCTGCTCCTGGGCGGCCAGGCTGTAGCGGATGGTCAGCATGCCCACGGTTTCGGGCTCGGCCGATGGCTTGGTGATGCGGATCGGGAACTCGACGGTGCGCTGGGCCGCCGGGTCGGACGCGGCCAGTTCGGCGTTGTGGTGCTCGAACTGGAACGGGCTGCCGGCCACCGGTTTCCCCTGGGCCACCTCGACACTGGACACGCGCACCACGGTCGGGATGAGCATCAGCGACTGCATGATGGCGCCGGCATGGGTCACGTTGTAGTTCCAGTACTCCGTGGACAGGGCCTGGGCGGTGCGGTGCCCCACCTCGTCGAACTGCTGCACCGCGTTGTGCAGGGCGCGCTGGCCGGCGTTGTATTGCCGGAAGGCATGGCCGCTGACCGTCATGCTGAGCGCCACCGGCACCGTGATCAGCAGGTACTTGGTCTGGATCGAGGCGCGGTACCAGAAGCGGGCCAATGCGGTCATGGCGCGGGTCTACTTGAGCAGCGTGGCTTGCCACGCGCCGTTGGCAAACCGGTTGACGTTGACGCGGCCGGTGATGTCGCCGGAGGCGTCGAAGTCCACGGGCCCGGATGCGCCGTCGTAGTTGATCCTGACCCCCCGCTTCAGCAGCGCCCGTGCCTTGCTGAACTCGCCGGGGTAGACCACCGTGCCCTCGGGTCCGGCGATGGCGCGCAGGCTGGCCGCCACCTTGGCCCGGTCAGGGGGAGCGCCGGCCGCCTCGATGGCCAGCGCCATCATGAAGGCGGCGTCGTAGGCGTTGGCGACATAAGGGCCGTCCGCCTTGAGCTTGTGTGCGTTGGCAAAGACCAGCCAGCGCTTGTAGGCTTCCCGTTCGGTGTCGGCGGCGGCGGTCACGATGGTGATGCGGGCCAACTGGTCGGCGCTCAGGGCGGTGGTCAAGTCCTTGGACATCAGGCCATCGGTGCCGATGACGCGGCGCACGCCCTGGTCGGTCAGTGCGTCCTGGAGGTACTGCACGCCACCCGATCCGTAGTACGCGAACAGGGCCAGGTCCGGCGCGCCGGCTGCCACCGCACGCGCCTCGCCGCGGTAGTCGGGCCGTCCGGGCTGGTGCGTCTGGTTCACCGTGACCTGCCCGCCCAATGCCTTGAAGGCGGTGGCAAAGACCTGCGCCACGCCCGCGTTGTAGGCGTCGCTGGCGTGGCTGATGGCGATGGTGCGGATGCCCGTGTCGAACGCCACGCGGGCCATGGCCTGCCCCTTGACCGCATCCGAGGGCGCCGTGCGGAACACCAGATCCCGGTCGTCGAGGGTGGTGATCAGGGACGAGGCCGAGGCCACCGACAGCGTCACCACACCAGCCGGGATCGTCACCGAACGGGCTTGGCGCAGCGTGACACCCGAGCACACGGGACCGACCAGGGCAAGGGTGGCCGGGTTGTCGATCAGGCGCCGCACGATCTCCACCGATTTGTCCGGGTCGCAGGCGGTGTCGGCGAATTCGAGCCGGTAAGGTTCGCCCAGCACGCCGCCTTGCTGGTTGACCTGGTTCATCGCCAGTTCAGCCCCCTGGCGCATGGCCTTGGCCAGTTCACCGACCGGGCCGGTCAAGTCAAACGGCGCGCCCACCATGATGTCCGCATGGGCGTTTGCGCTGCCCAGCAGCACCAGCACTGCGACCGTCAAGCGGGTGATGGATCTGAACATCTGGAGTCCCAAATCTGAGGCTGTGGTCAGCGCAATTGGCTGATGCGCCACACGAACCTGTCGAAGGCGCAGGCTTCTGCCGCAGTGTACTGGGCTGCACGCGCGTCGGAGCATCCTGCGCTTGCAGTCTGCAGTCCAGTGCATGCGATCACCGATGGGAAACGGATTCCAGAGGCAAGGTCACTTTGCCTTCTTCGCCACCAGCGTCAGGATGTCGTAGCTCGCCACCAGCTCCCCCTGCTGGTTGCTGACCTCCACGTCCCACGCCACCACGCCCTGCCCCACCCCGCTCGGATCGACCCGGTTGCGGTCGATCTTGCGCTTGCAGGTCAGCCGCGCCCGGATCGTGTCGCCGATCGCCACCGGCTTGACGAAGCGCAGCGTGTCCAGCCCGTAGTTCGCCAGCACCGGCCCCGGCGCGGGCGAGACGAACAGTCCGGCGGCGGCCGACAGCACGAAGTAGCCGTGCGCGATGCGCTGGCCGAACTGCGTTTCCTTCGCCGCGATCTCGTCGAAGTGCATGTAGAAGTAGTCGCCCGAGATCCCGCCGAAGTTGACGATGTCCGCCTCGCTCACCGTGCGGCGGTGGGTCAGCAGCGACTCACCGATCTGCAAGTCCTCGAAATGGCGGCGGAACGGATGCACCTCGGTCTCGATCAGCTTCGCGCCGCGCACATGCTCGCCCGTGACCGCCGCCAGCATCGTCGGCGAGCCTTGGACCGCCGTGCGCTGCAGGTAGTGTTTCACCGCCCGCACGCCGCCGAGTTCCTCGCCACCCCCCGCCCGGCCTGGGCCACCGTGTTTGAGCACCGGCAGCGGCGAGCCGTGACCGGTCGATTCCACCGCCGATTCGCGGTCAAGGATGTGCAGCCGGCCATGCAGCGCGGCGGCTTCCGGGATCACGCGGGCAGCGACCTGCGGATCGCGGGTCACCAGCGTCGCCACCAGCGAGCCACGACCGCGTGCGGCCAGCGCCAGCGCCTCGTCGATGCCGTCATAAGCCATCAGCGTGCTGACCGGGCCGAACGCCTCGATGTCGTGGACCGCATCGTGCGCCATCGGCTGGCGGCTCAGCAGCAGCGTCGGCGCGAAGAA
>JBEANV010000203.1:0-3817 GCA_041165285.1 Pseudomonadota bacterium
TCGTCCAGCCACGCCGTCGCCAAGGGCGTGCTGACCGGGCCGGACCAGCTCCACGTCTGCTACATCCACTCGCCGATCCGCTACGCCTGGGACATGCAGCACCAGTACCTGAAGGAATCGGGCATGGCCAGCGGTGTCAAGGGCACGGTCGCCAAGCTGCTGCTGCACTACATGCGGCTGTGGGATGCCCGCACCGCGGCCGGCGTCGACCAGTTCCTCGCCAACTCGGCCTTCATCGGGCGCCGGGTGCGCAAGGTCTACCGGCGCGACGCGGAGGTCATCCACCCGCCGGTCGACGTCGAGCGCTTCGCGCTGCGCCGGGACAAGGACGACTTCTATCTGACCGCCTCGCGCATGGTCCCGTACAAGCGCATGCCGATGATCGTCGAGGCCTTCTCGCGCATGCCCGACAAGAAGCTCGTCGTCATCGGCGACGGGCCTGAGATGGACAAGGTGCGCGCCGCGGCCGGGCCGAACGTGTCGGTGCTCGGTTTCCTGGGTGACACCGCACTGGTGGACCACATGCAGCGCGCCAAGGCCTTTGTCTTTGCCGCCGAGGAGGACTTTGGCATCACCCCGGTCGAGGCACAGGCCTGCGGCACGCCGGTGATCGCCTTCGGGCGCGGCGGCTCGCTGGAGACGGTGCGCGGGCGCGGCCACCCGGCGCAGCGCACGGGGGTGTTCTTCCAGGAGCAGACCCCCGAAGCCGTGATCGAGGCGGTCGAGGCCTTCGAGGCGCTGGTGGTGCCGATCCGGCCGGAAACCTGCCGCGCACACGCCGAGCAGTTCGCGCCGGCGCTGTTCCGCCAGCGGTTCCAGGCGGCGGTCGAGCGGGCCTGGGCGCGTTTCCATGCCGAAGAGGACGCTGACCACCTGCCGGTCCTCTCCGACAGGCACCGGCCCGCTGCGGCGCCGGTGCCCCGGCCAGTGCGGCCTGCGCAGCCGGTGGTGCCGGTGCCTGTGGCGGCGCCAGTTGCCGCTGCGGTGCCCGCGCCCGTTGCCATCGCCGTTCCTGCCCCTGTCGCTGTCGCTGTTCCCGCTTTTGTGCCGTCTCCTGCGGCCGCTCCTGCCATGTCCCAGGCCGATGCCACCCGTTCCGACCTTCCCTTCGAGTTGCCGGCGGCCGATGCCCGTCCCGCGCCGGCCTCGGGTCCGCCCGCCGTGCTGCGGCCGATCGGCGAGATCATCCGCTCGAAGCGGCCGCTGTCCGATGGCGACATCGCGCACATCCTGGTCGTGCAGCGGCGCATGAAGCTGCGCTTCGGCGAGGCGGCGGTCGCACTCGATCTGGTGACACAGGCCGACGTGCTGTGGGCGCTGTCGCAGCAGTTCAACTACCCGTATTCGCTCGACGGCCGTGGTCTGCGCGGCGCGGATCTGGTGGTGGCGGTGGAGCCTTACGGCCCGCAGGCCGAAGCCTTCCGCGACCTGCGCAGCAAGATCATGGCCAACGACGCCGCCCAGGGCCGCCAGCCGCTGGCGGTGGTCAGCCCGGACCATGGTGACGGCCGCACCTATGTGGCCGCCAACCTGGCCGTGACCTTCAGCCAGCTCGGCGAGCGCACGGTGCTGGTGGACGGCAACCTGCGCGATCCGGGGCTGCACAAGGTCTTCGGCCTGAAAGAGCGCGCCAGCCTGAGCGACCTGCTCAACGGCCGCCGCCCCGCCAAGCCCTTCGACCGGTCGGCCGACCTGCCGGGCCTGTTCATCATGCAGGTCGGCGCACCGCCGCCGAACCCGCTGGAGCTGCTGCAGCAGCCGATGTTCGGCATCCTGCTGCGCGAGCTGCAGCGGGAGTTCGACCGCGTGATCGTGGATACGCCACCGGCGCGCCACACCGCAGATGCCCGCGTGATCGCCGCGACCTGCCGGCAATCCGTGCTGGTGGGTCGCCACGGCAAGACCGAGGCTCGCACGATGAACCTGCTGGTCGACCGGCTGCGCCGCACGCAGGCCACCATCGCGGGTGTCGTGCTCAATGACCACTGAACCGGGCGCAGTCGAGCTGCGCGCCGGGGGTTGATGGCACCAGCCGGCCGGCACGCTGGCGCAGATCGCCGTAGCGGCTGTGTTCGACCGTGTTGCCGCGCAGCAGGATGTCGCCAATGCCCGCGGCGCCCTCCGGCACCGCGTAGGTGTGGATCTCGATCGCGGCGTGGCCAGTGGGCAGGGCCGTGACACCGGTGCGGGCGGCGGGGGTCTGGATCTCGCGCAGCCGGTTGTCCTCGATGCGCACATCGCGCACGCCGTGGGTGTGCCAGTTGCCTTCCTGCGCCACCAGTACGCCTGCGCCGTGGGCGACGCCCGTCACGGTGTTGCCACGCAGCGTGAGGTGTTCACCGCCCACGATGCTCAGGCCGCGGCCCCAGCGCGCGCCGGCCACATCGTTGCCCGCCACGAGCACGTCACGCACCGGCGGGGCGCCGTCGTAGGAGACGATGGAGACGAGGTCGTCGCCCGTGTCGCGCACGCGGTTGTCGAGCACGCGGCCATGGCGGCTGCCGCCGGTCAGGTGGATGCCGTCGGCCAGGGTGTTGCGCACGGCGTTGCCGGCGACGGTGAATTCCGCGGCGCCATAGACGAGGATGCCGACCGAGCCTGCACCGTCGATCGTCACGCCGCGCACCACGTTGCCACGTTGGGGCGTCGTGCCCTCTGGGTTGTCGCGCCGGTCGCGGTAAATGCTGATGCGCGCCTGCGCCGGTTCGCTGCGGCGCTGGTCGGGCCGGGCGGTGAGCGTCAGGCCGTACAGGCGCACGCCGTCCGCCCGCAAACCCAGCGTGTGGTCCCGCGGGTCGGTGGCCTGCAGCGTCGCGCCCGGTCCCCACAGCGTCACGCCGGCCACGCTGACCAGCACGCTGTGCGCCTGCCGGTATCGCCCCGGCGGGAACACCAGCCAGCCCCCCGGCTTCAGGGCTTGCAGGGCACGGGCGATGGCCGCGTCGTCATCGAGTTCGTCATCGGGCAGGGCGCCGAAGTCGGTGACGCGCAATGCGTCGGCGGGCACGGCGGGCAGCGGTGCCAGCGTGGTGCAGGCGTGGGCACCGCCGGAACCGAGGCCCATGCCCAAGACCACGGCCACGGCCATGGTGACCACCGCCACGCAGGGCCTAGGCATGCGGCGGCTCTGCGGTGCCTCCACCGTCCGTGGACAGCGCCTCGCGGCAGCGCACCGGCTGCAGGAAGCCCCGCGCCGGATCGACCACCGCCCGCGCCAGGATGAACGGCGCCTGCGAGCGCACGCCGCCGAAGATGGTCGCGAACGCCACGTCCGCTGCGTCCCGCCCGGTGCCGAAGCGCACGAAGGCCATCGGGATCGCCGTGCCGGACGGGTCGAAGATGTACCAGCGGTCGCCGAGGTAAACCTCCACGTAGGCGTGGAAGTCCGGCGGGCCGAGTGCGGGGTCGGCGCCGAAATCGGTGCCGGTGGCGAAACGGGCCGGGATGTTCAGCGCCCGGCACAGCGCGATCATCAGGTGCGCGAAGTCGCGGCACACGCCCACGCGCTCGACCAGCGTGTCCAGCGCCGAGGTGGTCGAGTTCGACACATTGGACGTGAAGCTCACCCGGCTGCGCACCCAGTCCACGATCGCCTGCACCCGGCCGTGTCCTTGCCACAGCGCACCAAATTCGTGCGCCGCGAGCCGCAGCAGGCGGTCGGACTGGCAGTAGCGGCTCGGGTAGATGTAGCCGATGACCTCCGGCGGCAGGCGGTAGACCGGCACCTCGGGCAGGTGGGCCGGCTCGGCGAAGTGGTGGGTGATGTCGAGTGTCGCGGCGTAGGTCAGCTTCAGCGGGCCGGGCAGGGCGCGCACGC
>JBEANV010000204.1:0-3158 GCA_041165285.1 Pseudomonadota bacterium
TGGTGCAGGCGATGGGCTGCGAGGTGCGCGACCTGGGCATCGTCCCGGATCGGCTCGACGCCACCCGCGAGGCGCTGCGCACGGCGGCGGCTGGCTGCGACCTGATCCTCACCTCGGGCGGCGTCTCGATGGGCGAGGAAGACCACCTGCGCCCCGCCGTGCAGGCGGAAGGGCGGCTGGACCTGTGGCAGATCGCGATGAAGCCGGGCAAGCCGCTGGCGTTCGGGGCGGTGCGGCGCGAGGACGGCAGCGAGGCGTGGTTCCTTGGTCTGCCGGGCAACCCGGTGTCGAGCTTCGTGACGTTCCTGCTGACGGTGCGGCCGGTGCTGCTGCGCCTGCAGGGGGTGCCCGAGGCCGACCTGGCGCCGCGCAGTTATCCGCTGCGCGCCGATTTCGACTGGCCGAAACCCGACCGCCGCCGCGAATTCCTGCGCGCACGGGTCAACGCCGAGGGCGGCGTCACGCTGTTCCCGAACCAGAGTTCCGGCGTGCTGACCTCGGTCGTCTGGGCCGACGGGTTGGTCGATGTCGCGGCGGGGCAGGTGATCGCCCGCGGCGAGACCGTGCGGTTTGTGCCGCTGAGTGAATTGGGATGAACCGGGACATGAGCATGCAGAGGCAGATGCAGATCCAGATTCGCTTTTTTGCTTCGTTGCGCGAGTCGCTCGGGGCTGGCGAGGCGTTGACGTTCGACGCACCGCTGACCGTCGGCCAGTTGCGCGACCAGCTCATTGCCCGTGGTGAACCTTACGCGGGTGCGCTGGCGCGGGGCCGGGCGCTGCGGGCAGCGTTCAACCAGACGATGTGCGCCGAGACGACCGTGTTGACGCCAGGTGCCGAAGTGGCGTTTTTCCCGCCCGTCACCGGAGGCTGAGCGATGACGATGCCCACGACCGCGCCGCGGGTGTCCAGCGTCTCGATCCAGACTGCCGACTTCGACCTCTCCGCCGAAGTCGCCGCGCTGCGCCACGCCGACGGCGGGGTCGGCGCCATCGCCAGCTTCGTCGGCACTGTGCGCGACCGCCACGCCGGCCAGCCCGACAGCGCCTCCATCAGCGCGATGGAGCTGGAGCACTACCCCGGCATGACCGAGCGCAGCATCGAGTCGATGATCGACGAAGCCTTCCGCCGCTTCGACATCCGCGGGGCGCGGGTCGTTCACCGGGTCGGTCCCCTGCAGATCGGCGACCAGATCGTGCTCGTGGCCGTCACGTCGATGCACCGCGGCGAGTCCTTCCAGGCGTGCGAGTTCCTGATGGACTACCTCAAGTCCGAGGCGCCGTTCTGGAAGAAGGAAACCACGCCCGAGGGTGCCCGCTGGGTCGATGCCCGCGACAGCGATGACACGGCGCTGCAACGCTGGGGCATCGTCTCGGGCAACGCGGCCGGCGCCTGAACCCCATGAACCCGACGCTGCTGCAGGCGGCTTCGGTCGCGCTCGGGGCCTCGCTCGGGGCGCTGCTGCGCTGGCAGGCTGGGTTGCGGCTGGGCGTTGCCGTCGCCGGCTTTCCGCTCGGCACGCTCGTGGTCAACGTGGTCGGCGGCTTCCTGATCGGCCTCGCGCTGGTGTGGTTTCGCCTTCATCCAGAAGCCACTAACAGCAGGCTGTTGATCGTCACGGGCTTCCTCGGCGGGTTGACGACGTTCTCCTCGTTTTCCGGGGAGTCGCTGCTGCTGCTGCAGGCGGGGCAGGTGCCGATGGCGGTGCTGCACAGCGCTGCGCATCTGCTGGGAGCGCTGGCTGCGGTGACGGGTGGCTGGTGGTTGGGGCGGGCGTTGCTGAGCGGCTGAGTGGTCATGGCGCGGCCAAGCCCCGGCATTGGCGCATCTGGATCTGTCACCTTGGAGTCACAGACGCGACCACCGCGCCAGCAGACTGCGGCTTGCGACGAATACCCTTGAACTTCCCCGGAGACGACCCGCCATGCGCGCCCTGATCTGTGAATCCTATGGCCCTATCGGGCAACTGCGCGTGCTGGACATCGCGGTGCCTGAGCCCGGCTCTGGCGAAGTTCGCATCCGGGTGGAGGCCGCTGCGGTCAACTTCCCCGACGCACTGATCGTCCAGGGGCTTTACCAGGTCAAACCGCCGGTGCCGTTTTCGCCAGGTGCGGAACTGGCGGGGGTGGTCGAGGCGGTCGGTGAGGGTGTGCGCCATCTGGCGGTGGGGCAACGGGTGATCAGTTTCTGCGGCCACGGCGCATTTGCCGAGCAGGCCGTTGTCTCCGCCCGGCAGGTGATGCCCCTGCCGGAGGGCATGGACATGGACACCGGCGCCGCACTGGTGCTGACCTATGGCACGTCGCTGCACGCACTCAAGGACGTGGGCCACCTGCAGGCTGGAGAGACGCTGCTGGTGCTGGGTGCAGCGGGGGGTGTGGGACTTGCGGCCATCGAGATCGCACGCCAGTTGGGCGCACGCGTGATTGCCGCTGCGTCCAGCGAGGACAAGCTGGCGCTGTGCCGCACGGTGGGTGCCCACGAGACGGTCAACTACGCGACCGAGGATCTGCGCCGCCGCGTCGATGCGTTGACTGACGGGCAGGGCGTGCAGATGGTCTATGACCCCGTGGGTGGTGATTACACCGAGCCGGCATTGCGGGCGACCGCCTGGCGCGGGCGCTATCTGGTGGTCGGGTTCGCGGCGGGCGTGATTCCGAAGGTGCCGCTCAATCTGGCGCTGCTCAAGGAGCGCGTGGTCATGGGTGTGTTCTGGGGTGATGCGGTCCGGCGGGATCCGGCGACCCATCTTGCCAACATGCAGCAACTCGCCATGTGGTTCGCCGAAGGGCGCATCCGGCCGGTTGTCAGCGAGCGGGTCGGGCTGGACGGCGCACGGGACGCGATCCAGCGCATGGCGTCGCGGCAGGTAAAGGGCAAGGTGGTCGTGCATCCGGCCGACTGATTCGAGTCTGGAGGGGCTGGCCGGGAAAACCCCCGGGCGGCTATAATCCACAGGTTTGTCTGCCAACAACGCTTCCCAGCGTCTCATGCTTGCCCAACGTTTCCGGAATGGCGCTTGTCGCCGGTGCTCCACCCGCAGAGCCCGACCGGTCTGAAGCAGCGCTGGGGGCGCTCTATCCGGAGTTCCCGTGCTGCCCGTCCTGCCCCCCGCTATCCTCGCACTCGCAGACGGCACAGTCTTTCTAGGCACCTCG
>JBEANV010000205.1:0-3480 GCA_041165285.1 Pseudomonadota bacterium
GGGCGACCGACCCGACAGCACAGGTGATCCACGACTGCTACGACAAGGACGGCAAGATGGTGCCGTTCTCGCCGCGTTCGGTGTTGCGCCGGGTGTGTGACCTGTTCGATGCCGAGGGCTGGAACCCGGTGGTCGCGCCCGAGCTGGAGTTCTACCTCGTCGCCCGCAACACCGACCCCGACATGCCGCTGAAGCCCCCGATCGGGCGCAGCGGCCGGGCCGAGACCTCGCGCCAGGCGTATTCGATCGACGCCGTGAACGAGTTCGACCCGCTGTTCGAGGACGTGTATTCGTACTGCGAGCAGATGGAGCTGAACGTGGACACGCTGATCCACGAGATCGGCGCCGGGCAGATGGAGATCAATTTCTTCCACGACCACCCGCTGCAGCTCGCCGACGAGGTGTTTTTCTTCAAGCGCACGCTGCGCGAGGCGGCGATGCGCCACAACATGTTCGCCACCTTCATGGCCAAGCCGATCGCGGGCGAGCCGGGCAGCGCGATGCACATCCATCAGAGCCTCGTCAACAAGGACGGCCAGAACATCTTCAGCAACCCGGATGGCACGGCCAGCAAGGAGTTCTACTGGTACATCGGCGGGCTGCAGAAATACATCCCGGCGGCGATGGCGCTGTTCGCGCCCTACGTGAACAGCTACCGCCGGCTGTCGCGCTTCACGGCCGCCCCGATCAACATCCAGTGGGGCACGGACAACCGCACGGTGGGCATCCGCTCGCCGGTGGCCTCGCCCGCGGCGCGGCGCATCGAGAACCGCGTGATCGGCGCCGACGCGAATCCGTACGTGGCACTGGCCGCGACGCTGGCCTGCGGTTACTTGGGCATCAAGAACCGGATCGAGCCGACGCCCGAGTGCAAGGGCGACGCCTACCTCGGGGACTACCAGTTGCCGCGCAGTCTGGGCGAGGCGCTGGAGAAGCTGCGCAACGAGAAGGCGCTGGCGGAGGTGCTCGGCGAGTCCTTCATCACCGTCTACACCGAGATCAAGGAAATCGAGTACGCCGAGTTCATGAAAGTGATCTCGCCGTGGGAGCGCGAGCACCTGCTGCTGCACGTCTGAACCGGCTCGACTGAAGAAGGACAAGACCATGACCCAACGCACCACCTCGGAATGGCAGGCCGCCGACGCTGCCCACTTCCTGCACCCCTTCACCGACTTCCAGCAGCTCGCGAAGAAGGGTTCGCGCATCATCACCAAGGCCGACAACCTCTACCTCACCGACAGCGACGGCCACCGCTTGTTCGACGCGATGAGCGGCCTGTGGTGCGTCAACGTCGGTTATGGGCAGCAGGCGCTGATCGACGCGGCGGCGCACCAGATGGGTGAACTGCCCTTCTACAACAGCTTCTTCCAGACCACCACGCCACCCGCCATCGAACTCGCCGAGTTGCTGGCCGAGGTGATGCCGCCGCGGTTCAAGCACGTCTTCTACGCCGGCTCCGGCAGCGAGGGCAACGACACCGTGGTGCGCATGGTGCGCCGCTACTGGGATCTGCAGGGCCAGCCCGAGCGCCAGGTCATCATCAGCCGCTGGAACGGCTACCACGGCTCGACGATGGCCGGCGCCTCGCTCAGCGGCATGAAGTACATGCACGCCCAAGGCGGCCTGCCGATCCCCGGCATCACCCACATCGACCAGCCGCACTGGCTCGAACACGGCGCCGACATGACCCGCGACGCGTTCGGCGTGGTCGCGGCGGGCTGGCTGGAGAAGAAGATCCTCGAAGTCGGCCCGGACAAGGTTGCCGCCTTCATCGGCGAGCCGGTGCAGGGCGCAGGCGGTGTCATCGTGCCGCCCGCCACCTACTGGCCCGAGATCCAGCGCATCTGCGACCAGTACGGCATCCTGCTGGTCAGCGACGAGGTGATCTGCGGCTTCGGGCGCACGGGGAACTGGTTCGGCTGCGAGACGATGGGGACACGGCCGGACCTGATCACCTTCGCCAAGGGCGTGACCTCGGGCTACATCCCGCTGGGTGGCGTGATGGTCGGCGAGCGGGTCGCCAAGGCGCTGATCGAGCAAGGCGGCGAGTTCGAGCACGGGTACACCTACAGCGGCCACCCGGTAGCCTGCGCCGTGGCGATCGCCAACATCAAGCTGATTCAGGAGCTGAAGCTGGTCGAGCGGGTGCGTGACGAGACCGGGCCGTATCTGGCTGCGCAGTTCGCCAAGCTGAACGACCACCCGCTGATCGGCGAAACGCAGACCTGCGGGCTGATGGCGTCGATGCAGCTTGTGAAGGGCAAGGACCGGGGCGACGAGCATCCGGTGCTGTTCGATTCGGCGCTGGGGGTAGGTATGCTCTGCCGCGGCCACTGCTTCGGCAACGGGCTGGTGATGCGTGCAGTGGGGGACCGGATGATCATCGCGCCGCCGCTGGTGATGACGGTCGCGCAGGTGGACGAGCTGATGGGGTTGATCCACAAGTGTCTGGACCTGACGCTGGGGGATGTGCGGGCGCGGGGGTGGGTGTGAACGCGGGCGACTGACCGGGCCGGCGTTTATTCTGCAAGGTGCTGACCACCTGCCCTGCAGCGGACATCGCAGTATCGGGTTTGGTGGTCTATTCAGGAGAGGGTTATGCGTCACGCAGCAGGAAAAAACCAATGGCGACAAAGGCTTAGGCGGATTTTTTGCGCTGAGTTAGATGTCAAGGTCTAAGGCGTCATGAAGCGACCCTCATTTTCAGAACCACCCGATCTTTGGGAGCTAGACGGTTCGGTCAGAGATATCTACATTCTTGAAGCGTCCGAAGCAGACTGGCTATCTCTTTTTGCGGTGGCTGAGCGCTACCCACATTCCTACACATTCGGCGGCGAGGCGGGCCAGCTACCGACACCGGGTGAAATCTTCAGCAATCGAAGCGGCTCGCACCTCTTGACAATCATCGTTGGAAGCGCGGCCGTGAATTGCCACTTCTTCATTCCGACGGAAATTGAGCTTGATGTCGATCCAAGAGAAGTTCTGCTGCCAACCACGCACGAGCAAATACTTGAGTTCCTGGAGTCTCTCGCAAGGGAAACGCGCAAAGGTCTCACCGTCACAGCTGAGAATTCACCGGAGTTGCCATTTTTGTCCTACGAGTTCCCGGCTGCGAAATGGGTAGTTCATATGCCCAAATACACGAATGACGCCTAAAAATTAAATTGCACTATGGTTTATCTCGACTGTTCAGGCGTTCGATTCGGGTCACAACTTGACGAGAAGCATCTATTTCAATGGGCAGCGGAGATTTCATGCTTTGTTCGGTGGGAGCAAGACACTCTTGTGGTGAAGTCGCGTCGAATTTCCGAAGAATCGTTGCGCGACTTGCTTGCACTGTTCTGGCGCTACAACATTCCAATGAAACAGTTAGCGCAGTTTAGAAACACGGTCAATGAGGCGTGGTTTGCCGCGCCAATCATGTATTGGCACAAAAAGGTGTTCGCCCCGCAACTTAACCTGCCGCCCAACGCGGACGCC
>JBEANV010000206.1:0-8253 GCA_041165285.1 Pseudomonadota bacterium
GATGACCGGCTGGTCGTCGTCGTCGGGCCGTGTTCGATCCACGACCACGCGCAGGCGATCGAGTACGCCGCCCGCCTGAAGCCGCTGGCCGACGAGCTGCGCGGCGAACTGGTCACCGTGATGCGCGTGTACTTCGAGAAGCCGCGCACGACGGTCGGCTGGAAGGGCTACATCAACGACCCGCATCTGGACGGCAGCTTCGCGATCAACGAAGGGCTGGAGCGGGCGCGGGCGCTGCTGCTCGACATCCTCGGCCTCGGCCTGCCGGCGGGCAGCGAGTTCCTCGATCTGCTCAGCCCGCAGTACATCGCCGAGCTGATTTCCTGGGGGGCGATCGGCGCCCGCACCACCGAGAGCCAGAGCCACCGCCAGCTCGCCTCGGGCCTGAGCTGCCCGGTGGGGTTCAAGAACGGCACGGATGGCGGCGTGCGCGTGGCGACCGACGCGATCCAGGCCGCGAGCGCGCCGCATGCCTTCATGGGCATGACCAAGATGGGTGTGGCCGCCGTGTTCGAGACGACGGGGAACGCCGATTGCCACGTCATCCTGCGCGGGGGCAAGGCGCCGAACTACAGCGCGGTGGATGTCGAAGCGGCGTGCGCGATGCTGCGTGGCGCGGGCTTGCGCGAGCAGGTGATGATCGACCTGTCCCACGCCAACAGCAGCAAGCAGCACCGCCGCCAGATCGACGTGGCCGAGGACATCGCCGGCCAGATCGCGGGCGGCGAGCGGCGCATCACGGGCGTGATGATCGAGAGCCATCTGGAGGAGGGGCGGCAGGATCTGCGGCCGGGCGAGCCGCTGCGGCACGGGGTGTCGATCACGGATGCGTGCATCAGTTTTCCGCAGACGGAGCCGGTGTTGCGCAGGCTGGCGGAGGCGGTGCGGGCGCGGCGGGGGCGTGGGGCGGCCTGATCAGGCAAAGGCCTGGCGCTGCGCATGCAGGAAGGGCCGGTCGATCTGCGCCGCCAGCGCGTCGAGATCCGATGTGCGCACCCCGTCGGCCCGAAACGACGTTGCCCACGTCTCGATGACGGCCACGACACGGCGCACTTCGTCCACCGCGTGGTTGCGTGTCAGTCCGAACTGGCCGCACATCGACAGCGCGTTGTCGAGCGTCGATTCCGAACCCGCCCGGCCGACGCGCATCTGCTGGTAGCCCAGCGCTTGCCCCGACGGCAGCACGTCGAAGGCCGGTGACAGCCACCACTGGCGGCCATCGCGGGTCAGCAGGGCGTGGTTCTTTTCGTGGTCGTCGGTGTTGTCGATCAGCAGGTTGAAGACCATGCGGCGGAACAGCTCATGCTGCTGGCGCAGGTGCAGCCCGTCAGCCGACACGCCGCGCCGCCGCAGCCACGCCGCCAGTTCCGGATAACCCGGCTCGTCCCCGCAGGCCCGCAGTGCGCAGCCGGCCGACTGGCCGTGCAGCCGCCGACCGGGTTCGCGGTCAAAACGACGCACGGCCACGGCGTGGCCTCCGGTGGGCAGCGGGATCGGCCGGGTCGGCGCCACCTCGATGCCCGCCCGCGCCGCCAGTGTCATGCAGGCATGCTCGACCAGCGGCATGTCGATGTCCTCGCCCGGCTCCGAGAACTTCAGCACCCACGGATGCCCGTCGATCTGCACCAGCGCCTTCGGCCGCGCGCCGCCCATCGTCACGCCCGGTGCGAGCATGCGCCGCTCCGCATCCGACACCGGTTCGCCAGACAGCACCCGCTGCGTCAGCCCATGCAGCACCGCCACATCGCCCCACTGCGGCAGCGGCCCGATGTCCCGCGGCAGGTACTGCTCTGCCGACGTGGACACGCCCAGTGCGCCGAAACGCTCGTCCCCGGCGAAGTAGAGGAACTCCATCAGCGAAAGCCGGGGTGGACGGTCGATGAAGCGGATCACGCGCTCGCCCCAGCGGTCGGGCCGGGCGTCGTCGATGGCGCCGGGTGCGCTGTCGCGCTGCGCGGGGAGGAACTCCTCGTCGATCAGCGGCAGGTCTTCGCTGAGCGCGAAGCCGTTGGCCAACCAGTGCGCGGCGTAGCGCAACGACACGCCGCGCACCGAGCGGGCCGTGTGCAGCTCGCCGATGTAAGCGGGGATGGCTGGATCGGTCAGGCACCAGAGGTGCAGCGTGTCGGTCACCTGGTAGGTCTCGGTCATGCCGGATCTCCCGACTTGTCCACCGTCGTGGTGTTGCTGGTGCGCGAGCGTGAGCGCCGCCGTTGCATCGCAGCCTGGATGTCGCGCTCCATGGCCCCGCGGTCATGCTGCGGCGCGGCCAGTTCAGCCAGCGCCTCGGCCCGCCCCATCAGCCACAACGCCGTGGCGACGATGCCCAGCCCGACGCCCGGATCACCCTGCTCCAGCCGGATCAGCGTCGGCACCGACACGCCCAGCCGCTGCGCCCACGCCCGCTGCGATTCACCGCGCCGCACGCGGGCCAGCGCCAGATCCTCGCCGAGCTGGCGCAAGGAACGCTCGACGATGGGCGGGAGCATGGATAGGGCTTCGGGAGATTTCGACATTGCATAATTTTGAGTGATTGCGGAGTAATGATCAACTTTATGTGATCTCGATGACTTCTCTGGCCTCGGCAAGCTCGGCGCTCTGCTACTCCGGTGACTCTGCGCCTCTGGAGGGGGTGCGGGGGAGACTCCCCCCGCCCGCCGCATCTCGGTGTCAAGATGGCACCCTCGCCCACAACCCCCGGAGGTGCCCGCCATGTACCAGGCCATCGAAGCCATCTGCCGCGCCGGCCAGATCATCCCGCTGGAGCCGGTGCGGGTCGAGGAAAACGAGCATCTCGTCATCGTCCGGATGCCTGCTGCGCCTGCCGCAGCGACCCGGCCCACCACGACCGAGGCCACGGCGAACGACTGGCAGCACTTCGCCGGGATGCTGAAGGATTCCCCCAACTGGAACGGTGATCCGCAGACGGTGCAGGAGGCGATGCGCCGTGAGTGGGATTGATCACCTGCTGGACACGAATCTCGTCATCGGCCTGCTGAAGGGGTCCGAGCCGACATCACCCGCCCGCTACACCCCCCGCTGCCAGTTCTCGATCACCAGCCCCGGCACCAGCCCGAAATGCCGGATATTGTCCGTCACCAGCACGGCCCCCAGCGCCAGCGCATGCGCCGCGATCATCTCGTCGAAGTCGCCGATTGGCGTGCCGCGCAGCCGCAGCGTCGCCCGCAGCCGGCCGTGAACTTCGGCCGCCGCCGCATCCCAGGGCGCCGTGGTCGCCGTCTGCAGGAAACCGTCCACCAGCCGTGCCAGCCGGAGTGCATCGGGTTTCAGCGCCAGCCCGTAGCGCAACTCCGAATGGGTGACGGCCGAGATGCTCCATTCTCCCGGCGCCAGTTGCATCAACCGCTGGTCGATCTGCGGCGCACCGCGCAGGGCGGCGCTCACGGCATTCGTGTCGAGCAGGTAGTGGCTCATTCGACCCAGTCCGCAAAGGGATCACGGGGCTCGACGCCCTGTGCCCGGTCGGCCAGGAAGTCCTCGGGCGCCCCGCCCAACTGATCGCGCAAGGCCATGAAGTCCTGCCACGGGCTGGGGGGCGGCGTGGCGGACAGGATGACGTTGCCCGTGCGCGGGTCACGGGAGATGTAGACCTGCTTGCCCTCGAAGCGGAACTCGGCGGGGAGCCGAATCGCCTGGCTGCGGCCGTTCATGAACAGGGAGGCGGTTTTCATGTGTCGATGGTATATGCCATGAGATATGCCGACAAGCCCGCCGCGATCCGCCCATCCCCCCGCGCATCGACCAGCGTCTCGGCCATCGCGTCGGTGGTCGGATAGGCACGGCTGCCGTGCCGCCCATGGCGCCACTTCAGCGCCGGGGCGCTCGTAGGTGTAGACCGTTTGGCATGCCCCATCACCTGCAGCAGCGCCAGCAGCGAACTCACCGACACGTCACGCCCTTGCTGCGGCCGGAGCGGTCGGCAATCTGGACCGTTCCCAGGTCCGACGCCTGGCGCACCGCCTTGATCTGCTGGCCGAGGTCTGCGAGGGTGTAGATCTTGTCTTGCATAAAAGACAAATGACCCCGCTACGGCTGAAACCCGCCCCGGTTACCATCATCCGCTTGCCCGCTCGCGGCCTCCCCGGCCGCACTCCCCATGCAGTCCTCCCTCTTCCGCCACGCGCTAGTCCTCGGCCTCGTCTCCGCGATCGGCCCGTTCGCGATCGACATG
This sequence comes from Pseudomonadota bacterium, assembly GCA_041165285.1. Taxonomy (GTDB): domain Bacteria; phylum Pseudomonadota; class Gammaproteobacteria; order Burkholderiales; family Burkholderiaceae_C; genus Sphaerotilus. Next base: position 4,193 of record JBEANV010000206.1, read on the forward strand.
TACCTGCCGGCGCTGCCCGAGATCGGCCACAGCCTGCACGCCGACACCGCGCAGGTGCAGCTCAGCCTGACGGTGTTCTTCCTCGCGCTGGGGATGTGCCAGCTGCTCTACGGCCCGCTGTCGGACCACTTCGGCCGCAAGCCGCCACTTTATTTCGGGCTGGCGCTGTTCGTGGTCGGCAGTGTCGGCTGTGCATTGGCGCCGGACATCGAGACGTTGATCGTGCTGCGTTTCATCGCCGGGGTGGGCGCCTGCGCGGGCACGGTGATCCCGCGCGCTGTCGTGCGCGACCTGCACACCGGCGTGGAGGCGACCAGGCTCACCTCGCTGCTGATGCTGGTGTTCAGCGTCTCGCCGATCCTGGCGCCGCTGGCGGGCAGTCTGGTGATCTCGGTGGCGAGCTGGCGCTGGATCTTCTGGACCGTGTCGGCGCTGGGCGTGCTGGGTATCGCGCTGCTGGCATCCCAGCTGGAGGAAAGCCGCCCGGCCGGGATGCGCACCGCCTCGACCCTGGGCGGCGTGCTGGCGACCTACTGGACGCTGCTGCGCGACCGCCACTTCATGGCGCTGACGCTGATCGGCGCCTTCGGCATGTCGGCCTTCTTTGCCTACCTGGGCAACTCGTCCTTCCTGCTGATCGGGCACTACGGCCTGACGCCGATGCAGTACGGCTTCTTCTTCTCGGTCAATGCCGCCGCCTTCATCGGCATCGCGCAGTTCAACGGCCGGTTGTGCGTTCGCTACGGGCTGGTGCGGGTGGTGCAGGCGGGTGTCGCCGGGTTCGCTTCGCTCGCGGTGCTCCTGTGGGCGCTGTTCGCGCTGGGAGTGGACCGGCTCGACGTGCTGACGGTCCTGGTGTTCTGCAGTTTCGGCTGTCTCGGGCTGGTGGTGCCTACCACCGCCGTGCTGGCGCTCGACGCCCACGGCGAGACCGCCGGCACCGCGTCGGCGCTGCTAGGCACGACGCAGATGGTCACCGGGGCGGTCGTGATGGGCGTGCTCTCGCTGTTTGTCGATGGCACGCCGATGCCCATGGTCAGCGGCATTGGCGGCTGCGCGCTGGTGACTGCGTGGCTGACCTGGTTCACCTTGACACCTGAACACGCTGTCCACCATGTCTGACGACCACGAGAACCAGATCCTCATCCCCGAATCCTTCCTCGATCTGCACCGTGACCGCCACCGCACCCGCCTGCGTACCCCGATCGCCGAGGTGCGGGCGCGCTACGAGGCCTGCGAAGACCTCGCGCAGCAGCTCGTCGCGCAGGCGCAGCACATCCACTTCGATCTCGGTGTGTCCGAGGAGCAAGTGCTGGTGCGCATCGAGGCGGGCCTGCAGACGCCCGAATCCGGGTTCACGCCGGACGAGGCGGTGTGGGTGGCGCGGCGGCTGGCCGAGCTGCTGCAGTGGGACTGAGCGGCCCGGCCCGGTGTGCGCTGGCGTCAGGGCTCGATGGCCATGCCCCACAGCGCCTGACCGTTGCCGACAGTGCCGAGCAGCGTGGCGCGGCCTGAGGCCAGGTCCAGCAGGTGCAGCCGGGTGCGGCCTTGCTGGCGCAGGGCGGCCAGGGCGGTGTTGCCGACGTCGCTGATGTCGAAGGCGACGTCGTCGACCGGCCCGGTGCCCAGTGGGCCGACGGTGAACAGGCGACCTGTGTTGGGCGACACGGGCGGCTGGACCGACTCGTGCGTACCCTGGGTCACCAGGCTGCCGGTGGCGAGGTCGATCGCGTAGTTGGTCGTGAGCTTGTCGTTCTTCTGGTTGTAGGTGTAGGCCGCTCCGGCGATGCGCGGGGCGCTGGTCCACTGCAGCGGCGGATCGACCGCAGCCACGGCGCCGGTGTCGGGATGCAGGCGCAGGTTCTGCCCGGATTCGGTGACGACGCGCACGCGGTCAGCCACCGGGTTGAAGTCGAAGCCGGTGCGGCCGGCCTGTTTCAGCGCGGGCACGGGCAGGCCGACCGGGCTCAACTGCCCGGTGGCGGTGTCGAGCGTGCAGAGCTGCCCGCCGGAGGTCAGCGCGTACAGCACGCCGCGCGCCACGCGGAAGTCGATGCCGACGAGCTGCTCGCCCGGCGTCAGCCCCTTGAGCGGCAGACGTTGCAGCACTTTCTGCGGCTGGCCGGCATTGAAGCGGACCAGTTCGGCCGCGTCGGTCACGGCCCAGACAACTTCGCGCCGGGCCTGTGCCGGGGGTTCAGTGGCGGTGGGGGACAGCGCGCAACCGGCGAGGGCGGTCAGGCCGAGGGTGGCCAGCAGGTGGCGCGGGCGGAGGGGGTGATGGTGGTGGTGGTGGTGCATCCCCGGGTCATCGGCCACCTGCAGGAGAGATTGAGGCGGCCGACGATGCCCCGGGCGGGGCGCAGGCTCAGGAGCCGGCCTTCTCCGGCTCGCGCAGGAAGATCTCGACGCGGCGGTTCTTGGCGCGGCCGTCTGCCGTGCTGTTGTCGGCGACCGGCTGGCGCTCGCCCTTGCCATCGACCGAGATGCGCGTGGCCGAGACGCCTTGCGACACGAGGTAGTCACGCACCGAGGCGGCGCGGTCCAGCGACAGCGGATTGTTCACCGCGTCGGTGCCCTGGCTGTCGGTGTGGCCGACGATCTGCACGCGCATCGTCGCGTCCAGGCCGTGGGCGAACTTGCCCAGGATCGGCGCCAGTTCGGGGCGGATGTTCGAGCGGCCGGTGTCGAAGGACAGGTCGCTGGGCACATTCACCTTGAGCTGGTTGTCGTCCGTGCGGGTCACGCCGACGCCGGTGCCCTGGGTCGCCTGTTCCATCGCGCGCTGCTTGTCCTCCATCTTCTTGGACCAGAGGTTGCCGGCCACCGCGCCGACCGCGCCGCCGATGACGGCGCCCGAGCCGGCCTTGCCGCCCGTGACCTTGCTCAGCACCGCGCCGACCGCGGCACCCGCGGCAGCCCCGGTCGCCGTGCCCTTCTGGCGTGCGCTCATGTCGGCGCATCCGCCGAGGATCAGCGCGGCCGACGCGAGGGCCAGGACCAGGGGACGGGAAGGGGTGAATTGCATCATGGTGGGAAAACTCCGTTGTCGAGGTGTACCCAGCGTAGTCTGCCCAGTACACCGGAATGCACACCATCCATTAAGACAGTGTCCGGATGGTTTGAACGTTTGAAAGGAGTGTGTCGATGACGCCAGCGAGGTGACGCCTGGTACCTGTGCGTGTGCGGCTGTATCGGCGGCGCATCCGGGGCGACAATCGCGCCTGACCCCTGCCGGCCCCTGACCACGAAGACGACGGACCACTGCCTTGAACCCGACCCCCCTGTTCCTGCCCTGCGCCGCTGGCGTCGAGCCCCTGCTGGCCGATGAAGTGCGCGCCATCCTGACCACAGCCGGTGCGCCGCAGGCGGCCAAGTCGGTGAAGCTCGGCCGTGGCGGCATCTCGCTGATCGGCAGCATCCACACCGCCATGCGCCTGAACCTGGAGAGCCGGCTGGCGCCGCGGGTGCTGTGGCAGGTCGCCGAAGGCCGCTACCGCGACGAGGAGGATCTGTACGACATCGCCCGCACGGTGCCGTGGACCGACTGGATCACGTCGCGCCAGACGCTGCGGGTCGATACCTCGGCGGTGCGCTCGCCGCTGCAGAGCCTGCATTTCGCGTCGCTGCGCATCAAGGACGCCATCTGCGACGTGATGCGCGAGCAGACCGGCGAGCGCCCGGACGTCGATCCGCGCTTCGCCGACCTGTCGATCCAGTTGCACGTCGGCGAGGACTACGCGCAGGTCTACGTCGATCTGAGCGGCGAGGCGCTGTTCAAGCGCGGCTGGCGCGAGGTGCAGGGCGAGGCCCCGCTGAAGGAAACGCTGGCGGCGGCGATGCTGGCCGCCGCCGGCTGGCACGGCCGCGCCGAGGACGGCGACCTGCTCGACCCCTGCTGCGGCGCCGGCACCATCGCCATCGAGGCTGCGCAGATCGCCTGCGGCATGGCCCCCGGTCTGCAACGCAGCTTCGCGTTCGAGAAGCTTGCGCCCTTCCGCGCCGAGGTGGTGGCGTGGCAGTCCATGAAGGCCGAGGCCCGGTCGCGCATCCATGCACCG
>JBEANV010000207.1:0-5114 GCA_041165285.1 Pseudomonadota bacterium
CGCGGCGGCCCGCTCGACTCGACCCAGTCGCTGGTGTTCCAGGCGGTGCAGCGCGGCTACGGCAAGCAGGACATCGCCGGAGGCTCCGCGATCAGCGTGTTCCTGTTCCTGTTCGTGCTGGCCATCTCGCTCGGCCAACGCTGGCTGACCCGCGAAAAGAAGTGACCTGAAGTGACGTGACAGGAGAACCCCGCATGAGCCGCACCCTGATGCCCTCGCTCGCCGCCAAGGCGCTCAACTACACCCTGCTGACCTGGATCGCGCTGGTCTTCATCTTCCCGATCGTCTTCATGATCGTGTCCTCGCTCAAACCGGACCTGCAACTGCTGCAGGACGCCAGTTCGCTGCGCGCCTTCCTGCCCGTCGGCGACATCTCGCTCGACAACTACAAGGCCGCGTTCCAGCGTGTCCCGATCGGCCACTTCATCCTCAATTCGGTGATGGTGACGGCGGTGACGATGGTGTTGTCGCTGGGGGTGTGCTCGATGGCGGCCTTCGCCTTCGTGTTCCTCGAATTCCCGGGGAAAAACGCCATGCTGGCGGTGGTGCTGGCCACCTTCATCGTGCCGTTCGAGTCGATCGCGATCCCGCTGCTGCTGGTGGTCAACAACCTGCCCTGGATCGGCGCCGACGGCCTCACGGTGGGCTGGCTGAACTCCTACCATGTGCAGATCGTGCCCTTCATCTCGGACGCGCTGACGATCTTCCTGTTCGTTCAGTATTTCCGCGACCTGCCCAGGGAACTGGTCGAGGCGGCGCGGGTGGACGGCGCGAGCTACTTCCAGATCTACCGCCGCATCATCGTGCCACTGGCCGGGCCGGTGTTCGCCACCGCGGCGATCCTGAAGTTTCTGGCCATGTACAACCAGTACCTGTGGCCGGTGATGTCGGCCCAGTCGGAGGACTACCGCCCGATCATGGTCGGCCTGCAGTATTTCTTCCAGCTCAACATCGCCTGGGGCGAAATGATGGCCTACCTGACGGTCATCACGGTACCGGTGCTGCTGTTCTACCTGAGCCTGCAGCGCGCCTTCATCGCCTCGATCGCGTCCACCGGGGTCAAGGGCTGAGGCCCACAAGGAAATCCACCATGCCCGCCATGCAAGACGTTCAACTCTCCCGCGTCCAGAAGTCCTACACCTCGGGCGTGACCGTCATTCCCGGCCTCGACCTCGCGATCCCCGCCGGCTCGTTCACCGTGCTGGTCGGCCCGTCAGGCTGCGGCAAATCGACCCTGCTGCGCATGATTGCCGGCCTGGAGTCCACCAGCGGCGGTCAGATCCGGATCGGCGGTCGCGATGTCACGCACCTCGAACCCGCCGAGCGCGGCATCGCGATGGTGTTCCAGTCCTATGCGCTGTACCCGCACATGACGGTGGCCGAGAACATCGGCTTCGGGCTGACGATCGCCAAAAAGCCGAAGGCCGAGATCGACGCTGCCGTGCGCCAAGCGGCTGACGTGCTGCAACTGTCGCACCTGCTGGACCGCACACCCAAGGCACTGTCAGGTGGTCAGCGCCAACGTGTGGCGATCGGCCGCGCCATCGTGCGCAACCCGGCGGTGTTCCTGTTCGACGAGCCGCTGTCCAACCTCGATGCTTCGCTGCGCGGCCAGATGCGCGTCGAGCTGGCCGATCTGCACCGCAAGATCGGCGCGACCATGGTCTACGTGACCCACGACCAGGTCGAGGCGATGACAATGGCCGACCAGATCGTCGTGCTGAACAAGGGCAACATCGAGCAGGCCGGTGCGCCGATGGACCTTTACCGGCGGCCGATGACACCCTTCGTGGCCGGCTTCATCGGCTCGCCCAACATGAACATGCTGGAGGGCGACTTTGCGCGCGACATGGGCTGCGAGGTCTATGGCGTGCGGCCGGAACACCTCGACATCAGCCCCTCGCACGGCCGCTGGCCCGCGACGGTGCATCACATCGAGCACCTCGGCGCCGATTGCATCGTCCATGCCGATGTGCGCGGCGTCGGTTCGATGACGGTGCGCACCGAAGGCGAACCGGGCCTCAAGATCGGTCAGCACATCCACCTCAGCCCGCGGGCCGGTCTGGAACACCGATTCCGTGGCGGGCGGCGCATCAACGACTGATCCTGTACTGCAACCCATCGGATGAATTTCCCATGACGATCGAGAACACAGTCGAGGCCACGTTGAACGCTTGGCAGGCGCAGTTGGCGCAGGTCCGGCAGCGCCGGCTCGAACGAGGCGGGGGGCATGCCGGTCTGGCCCAGCTTCACCAGGTTCAAGGCCGGACAGGCCTGCAGGTGATGACCGCCTTGCTCGAAGGCGACTTGCCCCATCCCTACATGGCCGACACCTTCGACTGCGAGCTGGTCGAACTGGGAGACGGGCGTGCCGTCTTTCAGGCGACGCCGCGACTCAAGCACTACAACCCGCTGGGTTCGGTGCATGGTGGCTGGTACGCGACCTTGCTGGACTTCGCACTGGGCTGTGCCGTGCACACCCTGCTGCCCGCCGGACGCGGCTACACCACCAGCCAGATCAATCTCAACATTGTCCGGGCGGCCAACACCAAGACAGGCCCGCTGCGCTGCGTGGGCACTGCCCTGCATGTCGGCCGCCAGATCGGCACGTCGGAAGCGCGAATCGTCGGCCCCGACGGGAAGCTGTATGCCCATGCGACCACCACCTGCGCCATCTTCGAGTCGCCGTCCGCTGCCTCTTGAATGACGTCGATGCCGGTCTGGTCAACGGGCTAGAAAGTCGAGCGTGCTGCGCACGAAGTCGGCATGAAACTGGAAGATCCCGCCGTGTCCGGCATCGGGATAGAGGATCAGTTGGCTGTTCGGCAACCGCCGTGCCAGATCGTGCGTGTTGACCGTCGGGACCATCCGGTCATCATCCCCGTTGACCACCAGCACAGGCTGCTGGATCACCGACAGATTGGCTGGTGCCTTCTGCCCCCACACGCGCAGCGCCTCCAACTGGGCGAAGAATGCACGCACCGAGATCTCCTTGTCACGGTCCTCGGTGCGTTCCTTCAACCGTTCCAGGAATGCCTTCCCGGCCTGGATGCCACTGGGTGTTCGCGTGAAGAACAGGAACTGTTTCGCATCCTGACCCGTGAAGGCACCACGGAGCATGTCGTAGAAGGTCACCCCCGCCACGGCGCTGATGCCCTCGCCACCCGCAGGGCCGGTGCCTGCGAGCACGATCTTGCGGACGAGTTGCGGCTCCTTCAGCACGAGTTCCTGGGCGACCATGCCACCCAACGAAAACCCCAGGAGATCCACTTTCTCGAAGCCCATGGCTTTGATGAAGGTGATGGCATCATCCGCCATCTGTTCCATCGAATTCGACGGCGAGCCGCTCGTTGCCCCGATGCCACGGCTGTCGAAGGCAATGACGTGGTGCCTGGCCGCGATGCCGTCGATGATCCGTGGATCCCAGTTGTCCAGGACCGCGGCCAGATGGGTCAGCAACACCACGGGCGTTCCGTCGTGGCGCTTGCCCAGTTCCCGGTATGCGAAGTTCACGTCGCCAGCCGTGATGGTCTGGGTGGGGACATGCTTCCAGGTGACCTCGGACTTTTGTTCGATCGACTGTCCGATCGACAGGTGGGTTTGGTCCGCCCCATGGGCGACAGGCTCGGCCGCCAGCAGCGTTGACGCCTGGAGGGTCGTGGACAGGACGAGTACCAGCATGGCCGCCTTGAAGGTATGTTTCATCGCTGGTGGCCCTCGGGGAGGTAGATCGGGCGCGGCGCTGTCAGGCCCTGCCGGATCTGCTGGGTGAGCACGTCGGCCAGCACCTCATCGGCGCCCGCCTCCAGCCCGTCGAGCGCCCGCTGCACGATCACATCCGCATTGCTTTTCTCAACCTCGAAGCCCCGCGTGAGGTCGGTGTCGACATACGCCATGTGCAGGCCCAGCACTTGGGTCTTTTGCCCGGCCAGCTCGTGGCGCAGGGCATTGGTCAGTGACCATGCGGCCGACTTGCTCGCCGAGTAGGCGGCCAGTTCGCCGCCGTTGACCCATGACGCCACCGACAACACGTTGAGCAGTGCGCCACCGCCGTTGGCCTTGAGCACGGGCGCAAAGGCCTTGCTCACGCCCAGTACACCGAAGAAATTGGTCTCGAAGATGCGGCGGGCCACCGCTTCGCTGTCCTGCGCCAGGAAACCGCCGAGCTGGGCAACGCCCGCGTTGTTGATCACCAGGTTCACGTCGGCTGCCACCCGGGCGGCAGCGGCGATCTGATCGGGTTGGGTGACGTCGAGCTGCAAGGCCTGGACGCCGGGCAGGGTGATGGTCGATGGATCGCGTGCGGTGGCGTAGACCTTGCGGGCACCACGCGCCAGCAGTTCGCGCGCAAACGCCAGGCCGATGCCACGATTGGCACCGGTGACAAGCACAACGGAGTTTTCAATGTTCATGGTGGGCTCCAAAAAAGTGGAATGTTGATTTCACATGACAATCATCATGTGAATGGACGTGCAAAACCGTTCAGGTGAAACGGTTCATCGCACCTTGATCACCACCTTGCCTTTGGCCCGGCCGCTTTCGACGTAGGCCAAGGCTTCGTTGGTGGATTCGAAGGGAAAGACCTTGTCGATCACCGGGCGGATGGCACCCGATTCGATCAGCGACGTGATCTGCCGCAACTGGCTTGCGCTGGCCTTCATGAACAGGAATGCGTAGCCGACCTGGAGGCGCCGGGCTTGCCTGCGGGCGCTGAAGCTGATGGCACGCATGACCTGCTTCACCACCCAGGAAGCCTTGATGGCGTCGGCAAACTGCGGATCGGGTGGTCCCGAGATGGAGATGAGGTTCCCGCCGGGTTTGAGCACGCCCAGGGACTTCCCCAGCGTCTTGCCGTCCTGGCTGTTCAGCACCACGTCGTAGCCGCTCAGGTGTTCTTCAAAGGCATCTTTCCTGTAGTCGATGACCACATCTGCACCCAGGCTCTTCACCAGGGCCGTGTTGCCTGCGCTGGTGGTGGTAGCCACCGTCGCACCCAGATGCTTGGCCAGCTGGATGGCAAACGTGCCTACGCCTCCGGAGCCCGCCTGGATGAAGACCTTTTGCCCCTTCTTGAGCTTGGCCCTTTCGACCAAAGCCTGCCATGCCGTCAAGCC
>JBEANV010000208.1:0-3354 GCA_041165285.1 Pseudomonadota bacterium
GCCGCTGCAGGAACAGCCGCGCCGGGTCGCGGGTGGGCCGGCTGGCGGCGTAGTAGGCACCCGCCGGCGTCGGGTGGAGGTAGAACTCGCCAGTGAGGGTGTAATGGTCCATGGGTGGCGCGGGGTTACCGGGTCAGAGGGTCGGGTCGATCTGAAGCAGCAGCGCCTCGATCAGCGTCGAGACATCGGTGCGCTGGCGGGCATCCACCTCGAAGATGGGCGCGGTCACGTCCAGCTCGGCCAGTTGCCGCACGTATTCGTCGATGGTCGGCGTCGCACGGGCGTCCATCTGCGTCACGCCGATCACGAGCCGGGTGCCGTCGATGAACTCCTTGAACGCCTTGATGTAGAAGCGCATGTCCTCGAACGGCGTCGGGCGCGTGTTGTCGAGCAGCAGCACCAGACCGATCCCGCCCTTGGTCAGGATGTCCCACATGAAGTCGAAGCGTTCCTGGCCGGGTGTGCCGTACAGGTGGACCTTCTCCTTCGGTCCCAGACGGATCATTCCGTAGTCCATGGCCACGGTGGTGGCGGACTTGCGCTTCTGGGTCATGTCCGACGCGTGTTCGTCGGTGCGGATCGGCTCGATGTCGCTGATCGAGGCGATGGCCGTGGTCTTGCCTGCACCGACAGGGCCGGTGAAGATGATTTTGTGATCGGTATGGGCCATGTTGCTTATTTGTTCAGCCAGCCAAACAAGCGGGTCAGCAGACCGCGGTTGTTCTTGGTCTTGCGCTGTGCCCTGCGGACCTGCGCGCCATCCTCCGTGACCAGGTCCAGCGCCAATGCCGCGTTGTAGAACGCGAACACATGGCGCTGGGCAATCTTGAGCGTCTGGGCCGTCTCCAGCAGCCCGGCTCCCCTGGTGGTCCACAGGGCCGCGATGCGCAAGGCATGCGGCGTGCGGTGCAGCCGGGTCAGGTTCGGCCACTGCTTCAGGTAGACCGGCGCCACCGGATCGACACCGACCGGCAAGCGGCCCGCCGAGGTTTCCAGCGCGGTTTGCCACAGCACATGGTCGAGCCGCTGCACGAGCGCCTTCTGCTCCAGCGTGCCCTGCAGATCGGCAAACTCCTGGCGGCTGAATGCGCGCGTCTTGGGCCGCTTGTCGAGGGGATTGTTCACCAGACCGGCGAGTTCATCGGCCGCAAACTCGCAGTAGATCAGGTTGGTCGTGCCGTCGACAGTGATGCGGCCGGCGGAGCTGTCCAGGTGGGTCGGCACCTGCCATTTGCAGCTGACCAGATACGCGTCCTTGAGGACGCCGACCAGATGCTGGGCCGGATCGTAGCGGGTGCTGCCGTCTGCCAGTTGCCCGGCATCGGCCACATCGGCGCGGGTGCCACAGTAGCGGACTTCGTCCACCAGCTCCTCGGGACGCGGGCGGCGGTGACCATGGGCATCGTGGACGGGCGCGGCCACCGCTGCGGGTGCAGGCGGCGGCGGTGGTGGCGGGGGTACAGACACCGGGGCAGGTGCGGGAGTCGGTTTGGCCACCGGCACAGGCGTCGGCAGCACCACCTTGGCTACAGGCTTCACGGGCGCCACAGCCACAGGGGCTGGCGCCACGGGGGCGGACACCGGAGCGGCAACAGGAACAGGCACCGGCGCGGGCGCAGCCACCACGGCAGCGGGAGGCGCCACCGATGCGGGTACAGGCGCTGGCGCGGCCTTGCCGAAAAAGCGTCGGATCAGGCCACCCAGTCCACCGCTGGGCGCAGGTGCGGGGATCGGCGCAGATACCTGCCGCACCGCGACCGGCGCGGGGCTTTCCGTCCACGCGGATGGTTCAGCGACGATTGGAACGGATGCCGGTGCTGGTGCCGGCACCACTGGCACCGGCGGTGCGACCGGCGCAGGCAACGGAGCCGGTCGTGGCGCCTGGGCGGGCTCCGCAGCCGGACTGTTCCAGCGCCGGGTGCGCAGCTCGGCCGCAGCGGCCAGCAAGGCCGCAGGCGTCACCGGCTTTTGCACCCAGATCGCCGAGGCGACCTCCTGGGACTGGGTGGACAGCGCAATACCCGGCCCGCCACGGCGGCCATGCCACGCTTCCCAATGCTGGCGGGATTCGAGCGTGTCGAAGTCGAAAATGGCCACTTCGGCCGAATCTTCGGTCGAGGGCGCGAAGCTGCTGCGTCCTGTGCTCGAAAAGAAAAAATCCAGCACCGCCTGGGTGCGCGGAGGTAAGGAAAGAAGGACTACCTTCAATCGGGTTTGCAGCTTGGTGGCTTCCACTGACTACAGGCTCAAGGTCAAAGATCGATCGGCTGGGATGACGGCTTGGAACGTCCGGGGACGTTTCAAGACCAACCCGACGGCAGCGCACCGTGGCGCGCCACGAGCTTCTCGGCCATATCGGCCTTGCCTGCGTCATCTCGGCTGTGCTGGTAGATGGCCAGCAACTCGCGGTTGACCTCCTCATTGTCAGGCTCTTCCAGCAGCGCGACCTCAAGCATGCCACGCGCGCCCACCAGATCTCCATATTCCAGTAACGACATGGCCTGCTGGAACGGCGTCTCCTGGGCGACCTCACGGCGCTGCAGCCCCACCATGCTGAGCGACCCGAGCACCGCCGTGTCGAGCATGGACCAGCGCTGTGCCGGTAACTGCGCACCGCGGGACAGGGGAGCATCGAGATGGGTGCGCAGGAAATGGGCGTCGTCCGGATCGAGCCACGGCATCGCCTGTTCCAGCAATTGCCGGCGCAAGTTCCGTCCGCGATCGCCCAACGCCAGAAACAGATCCACCAGCGCACCGAAGGCCCGGTCGGTCAGCGGCGGACGGCTGGCGAGCAGAACGCGGCGCGTGTGGGCCTCGATGTCGAGCGGATCGCGGGCGATCTGCGTCGAGAAATGGCGCCAAGCATCCTGCACATCCGTGCCCGACGGGCAGTCCAGACGCCCTGCACGGGCGAACACGAACATGGGGTCCGATCCCCCGGTCACCGACTGAACACCGCTCATTGCATTGCACCCGCCGTCTTGTGTTTGACGAGATGGCCCTCGACCACCGCGCCCTTCTCGATTTCAATCGCACCGTAGTGAACATCCCCATCCACCTGGGCGTTGATGCGCAGATCCACCAGCCCGCTGGCGTAGACCGAGCCCAGCACCCTGCCGAACACGATCAGGTGCGACACCCGCACGTGACCGGCCACACTGCCCTGACCACCGATCACCAACGTGCCCGGATTGGTCGGCGAGACGATCACGTCCCCCTCCACATGTCCGTCGACGCGCAACCCACCCGCGAACGTCAGGTCGCCCGTCACGGTGGTGCCGGAGCCCACCAGACAGTCGATGCGTTCCTGCACGGGGTCGCCCCGCTGTTTCGTACGGCCGAATCGCATGGTGC
>JBEANV010000209.1:0-2507 GCA_041165285.1 Pseudomonadota bacterium
GCATGGTCCACGCCCTGCGCGATGTCGTTCGACTGCTTGTCGTAGGCCACCAGCACGGCGCAGCCCTTGTAGTCGATGCCGTACTCGGTGTTGTCGTAGCCGATGCGCTTGATGGTGTCGCGGGCCACCTGGATGTAGTCCACGTGCGCGTTGGTGGTGATCTCGCCGGCCAACACCACGAGGCCCGTGTTGCACAGCGTCTCGGCGGCCACCCGGCTGCGCGGGTCTTGTTCGAAGATCGCGTCGAGGATCGCGTCGGAGATCTGGTCGGCCACCTTGTCGGGGTGTCCTTCCGAGACGGATTCGGATGTGAAGAGGAAATCGTTCGCCACTTATAAACTCCTGAGGTCGGACAAGCTGATCGGGGCGTGTCGCCGTGCTATTCGGGAGCCTGCGGCGAACGCTTTAGCGGTTTTGTTCAACTTCAGCCCATCTCCAGTGAGAAATCTGAAAGAAGCGTGCCTGAATCGACATGGTGGTGTCGGCTCCGGCCCGTCGCCCCGCAAGTTGTTCCTTAACTCGGCGAACTTTCAATTCTAGTCCTGACCCCAGCATCGTGATTTCAACCCTGTTCCGAGTGGGCGCACGCACGCCCTTGCCCCTGCTGCACGCCGTCGGTGCGCTGCTGGGCTGGCTGGCGTACCTGGGCTCGCCCACCTACCGCCGCCGACTGCGCGCCAACGTCACCCAATCCGGCCTGCCGTGGGTGGTGGCACGGCCGGCCATCGCTTCGGCCGGGCGCATGGTGGCGGAGCTGCCCTGGCTGTGGAGCCGCGGCCCGGACGAGCAGCTGGGCGATCTGGTGGGCTGGGAAGGCGCCGAGCACGTGGAAGCCGCACTCGCAGCCGGCCGCGGGCTGGTGCTGCTCACACCGCACATCGGTTCCTTCGAAATCATCGGACAGGCGTATGCCGAACGTTTCGGCGCGCAGCAGCCGATGACCGCGCTCTATCGCCCGGCGCGCAAGGCCTGGCTGCGCGACCTCGTGGCGCAGTCGCGCAACCGGCCGGGGCTGGAGACGGCACCCGCCACGCTGGCCGGTGTGCGCCAGATGATCCGCGCGCTGCGCAGGGGCGGCACGATCGGGCTACTGCCGGACCAGGTACCGCCTGAGAGCATGGGCGTGTGGGTGCCGTTTTTCGGCCGCGAGGCGTACACCATGACGCTGGCGGCACGCCTTGTGCAGCAGACCGGTGCGGTCTGGCTGCTGCTGGCCTGCGAGCGGCTGCCGGGCGGGCGCGGCTACGTGGTCCGCGTGCAGCAGCCGGCCGAGCCGCTGCCCGGTGTCCACGACGCGCCGGACGCCGAGCAACTCGCCCTGCGCAGTGCGGGCGTGGTCAACCGTGCAATGGAAACCCTGATCCGCCAGAATCCCGGCCAATACCTGTGGGGCTACCACCGCTACAAGGCTCCTCGCCGGACCGAATCACCCGCTTCCAGTCCAACCGACGCTGCATGAAATCGTTCCTCTCCCGCGCTGGCGCCCATGGGGTGCTGGGCCTGCTGTGGTTGTTGCACTGGCTGCCGATGGGCGCCCAGCACCGGCTCGGCCTGGGGCTGGGCGCGCTGCTCTGGACACTCGGCAAGTCGCGCCGACGCATCGCATTGCGCAACCTCGAACTCTGCATGCCCGACAAGCCGCTCGCCGAGCGCGAGGCCCTCGCCCGCGCCCACTTCGGCTGGCTGGGCCGCAGCTTTCTGGAGCGCGGCGTGCTCTGGTACGCCTCACGCAAGCGACTGAGCCGGCTGATCCACGTCGAAGGCGACGTGACGCTCGCCGAGCGCAGCGACCGCCCGGTGATGTGGCTCGTGCCGCATTTCCTCGCGCTGGACGCGGTCGGCATCGGCCTGCTGCTCAACCAGACACGCCACGCCGGCTCGATCTACCAGGCGCAGAGCAACCCGGTGTTCGATGCCGCCGTGCGGCGCGGGCGCTTGCGTTTCGGCGGGGTCGAGGTCTATGCGAGACAGGAAGGGGCGCGGGCGCTGATGCGGGCGATCAAGCGCGGAGATGCGTTCTTCAACCTGCCGGACATGGATTTCGGGGCACGGGATGCGGCGTTCGTGCCGTTCTTTGGCGTGCCGGCGGCGACGCTGCTGGCGCCATCGCGCATGGCGCATCTGCTGAACATGACGGTGCAGCCGGTGGTGGGCGAAATGCTGCCGGGTGGTGCGGGCTGGCGCCTGCGCGTGCTCGACCCGTGGCCCGACTTCCCGACCGCGGATGCCGAGGCCGACACGGCGCGCATCAACCGCTGGATCGAGGAGGAGGTACGCAAGTTGCCGGAGCAGTACCTGTGGGTCCACAAGCGGTTCAAGACGCGGCCGGAAGGGGAGGCGGGGTTGTATTGAGTTAAAATTTCCAACTTAACGAGATTAACGAAATCTCGTCCCATAGGGGAAGTAGCACATGATCGCGTTCAAGCTCGACTCTGATCCATCGAGTCTCTCGACTGCAGACGAAAAGATACGTTTCGCGTACTTGGAATACGCTATGAGCGTGATCT
>JBEANV010000210.1:0-3042 GCA_041165285.1 Pseudomonadota bacterium
ATGCTGGGCTTCGTGCGCCGCTTCGATCCGGGCCACAAGGCGACCCGCGATGCGGTGGCCCGCGGCGACATCGGCGCACTGCGCCAGGTGGTCATCAGCTCGCGTGACCCCGGCATGCCACCGGTGGCCTACACCGAGGCGTCGGGCGGCATCTTCCGCGACATGACCATCCACGACTTCGACATGGCCCGCTTCGTCCTTGGCGAGGAGCCGGTCGAGGTGCTGGCACAAGGCAGCCGCCTGGTCGAGCCGGCGCTGATGGATCGCCTGGGCGACTATGACACGGTCACCGTGCTGCTGCGCACCGCCTCGGGCAAGCAGTGCGTGATCAACAACTGCCGCCAGGCGGTGTACGGCTACGACCAGCGCGTCGAGGCACTCGGCTCGCTGGGCATGGTGCTGTCGGACAACCGCAAGCCGCACGAGAGCGTGCTGCACACCGAGACCTTCACCGGCAAGGCGGCGCCCTACCTCAACTTCTTCATCGAACGTTACGCCGAAGCGTTCTCGGCCGAGATCGACGAGTTCGTCTCGGCGGTGACCGAACAGCGTGCGCCGTCGGTCGGCTTCGACGATGGCCGCCTCGCCCTGCTGCTGGCCGAAGCGGCGATCAGGTCCGCCGCCGAGAACCGCGTGGTGCGTCTGTCCGAACTGGAGTGACCATGTACGAAAAATTTGGACTGTTCATCCAGGGCGAGTGGCGCCAGGCCCAGAACGGCGCCCGTGCGGCGGTGCTCAGCCCGGTGACCGAGCGACCTCTGGGTGAAGTGCCGATGGCCTCGGTCGCCGACACCGAAGAAGCCATCGCGAGCGCCGCCAGGGGCTTCCAGGCGTGGCGTTCCAGGCAAGCCTTCGAGCGTGCCGACGCGATGCACGCCATCGCCGACGAGATGACCCGGCGCCGCGCCGAGGCCGCCCGGATGATCTCGGCCGAAACCGGCAAGCCCATCGCCCAGGCGGAGCGCGAGTGGGTGCTCTCGACCGACCAGTTCCGCTGGTTCGCGGAAGAAGCTCGGCGCATCTATGGCCGGCTGATCGAGAGCCGGGTGCCCGGTGGCCGCTTCGAGGTCTCGCACGAGCCGGTCGGCATCGCCGCAGCCTTCACCGCCTGGAACTTCCCGGCCGCCCTGGTCGCCCGCAAGGTCGCCCCGGCGCTGGCCGCCGGCTGCTCGGTCATCGTCCGGCCATCCAGCCAGACGCCCGGCGTCGCGATGGTGATGGTGGACTGCCTGCGTGCGGGCAACCTGCCGCCGGGCGTGGTGAACCTCGTGGCCGGGGCGACGGCCTCGACCTATCAGCCGATCATGGCCTCGCCTGAAGTGCGCAAGGTCTCGCTGACCGGCTCGACGCGCGTCGGTCAGCAGATGATCCGCGACGCCGCCGACACCATGAAGAAGGTGTCGATGGAACTCGGCGGCAATGCACCGCTCATCGTCTACGACGACGCCGACCTCGAACTCGCGCTGAACGTGTCGGTGCCCACCAAGTTCGCCAACGCCGGCCAGGTCTGCGTGACGGCGGATCGCTTCTTCGTCCACGAGTCCCTCCACGATGCCTTCGTGAAGGGCTTCGTCGAACGCACGGCCGCGCTCAAGATCGGCGACGGACTGGACCCGTCGGTGCAGATGGGTCCGCTCATCAATGCCGCGCGCCTGAACGAGATCCAGTCCATCGTCGATGAAGCCGTCGCGCAAGGGGCGCGTGTCGCCCACGGGGGCCACCGACTCGACACGCCGGCACAGGGCCATTTCTTCGCGCCGACCGTGCTGGTGGACGTGCGCGACGACATGCGGGCCTTCGCCGGGGAGAACTTCGGCCCGATCGCGGCCATCACGCGCTTCAGCAGCGACGACGAGGTGCTGGCCCGTGCCAACCACTCCGACATGGGGCTGTCCGCCTACGCCTTCACCCGCAGCCCGAAACGGGCGCGGCGCACGGTGGCCGAACTCAAGGCCGGCATGGTCGGCATCAACAGCTTCGCCATGGCCGCCTCCGAAGCGCCCTTCGGCGGGACCAAGTACTCCGGCATGGGACGGGAAGGCGGCATCGAGGGCATCGCCGACTACCTCGACACCAAGCTGGCCCAGATCGTCTTCTAAGCGGGAGCCCCAGTGATCAAGAACAAGCTCAAGACCCTGTGGGCCGAAGGCCAGCCCACGCTCAACGGCTGGCTGTCGATCGGCAATCCGTTCACCGCCGAGATCATGGCCGCGCAGGGCTACGACAGCATCTGCATCGACGTGCAGCACGGTGCGCTCGACTACGGCGACGTGCTGCCGATGTTCCAGGCGATGCGCGCCTCGGGCGCGGTGCTGCTGGCGCGTGTGCCCTGGCTGGAGCCGGGCATCGTGATGAAGATGCTCGATGCCGGCGCCTACGGCGTGGTCTGCCCGATGGTCAACACGGCGGAGCAGGCGGCCGAGTTCGTCAGCTACCTGCGATACCCGCCGCTGGGCCAGCGCAGCTTCGGGCCGACCCGCGCCAGCTTCTCGGCCGGCGCCAACTACGCCGCCGAAGCCAATGGCGAGATCCTGGGCTTCGCGATGGTGGAGACGGCCGAGGCCATGTCCAACCTCGATGCGATCGCCGCGACGCCGGGCCTGGACGGCATCTACGTCGGCCCGGCCGACCTGAGCTTCAGCCTGTCGCAAGGCCGGCTCACCCCGGCCTTTGACCGCGAGGAGCCGGAGATGATCGCGGCGCTGCAGCAGATCGTCGCGGCGTGCAAGAAGCACGGCATCCGCGCCGCCCTGCACTGCGGTACGGCCGAGTACGCGGCCCGCGCGATTGCCTGGGGCTTCGACATGACGACCGTCTCGGGCGACTCGCGCCTGCTGGCCGGCGCCGCGCACGCCAGCGTGCAGCGTTTCCGCGAACTCGCCACCCAGGCCCAAGCCGCCCAAGCGGCCCCAAGCCAGACCGAACGCACCGGAGCCTACTGATGCCACATGTTCTCGTCGCCGGAAAACTCCACCCCAGTGGCATCGCGCTGCTGAAGTCCGACCCGAGCATCACCTTCGACTATGTCGAGGAGGTCTCCGA
>JBEANV010000211.1:0-3278 GCA_041165285.1 Pseudomonadota bacterium
AAGCCATCCGCAACCAGGGCCGCGACACGCCGGGCCATGTGCTCCAGGCGGAAGCCAAGTCGGCGGCCCGGGTGGTGTACGACCACTTCGGCGGCAAGGCCCGCTTCCCGCGGATCAGCGATGCGATGATGGCGGCGGTGGACAAGGCGGACTCGGCCGGCTTCAGCATCGACGACGTGCTCGACCCGAAGGGCTGGGAGCTGCTGTCCTTCCTGATGGACGCCCGCACCGGGCTGGGACGCTTCCGCGAGTTCCGCATCTCGAACTACCAGCTGATGATGATGCTGATCGAGTGCTGCCGGGACATGCCCATCGACGACATCCTGGCGCTGCCGGATGTGCGCGAGCGCACCGAGCTGTTTTTCGCGCAACACGCCTTGTTCCGCGAGCAGATCCGGCGTGTCGCCCAGGTGCAGGACAACCTGGTGGTGCTGGACCTGCGCGACGAGGAAACGATCTACGCGGGCAACCGCTTCGTGGTCTACGCGATGTTCCCGCAGTGCGACGTCTCGATGCACGTCCTCTGGGGCCGCGAGAAGCTGAACACCGTTTACACCGTGGGCAAGTCCATCTTCGGCGCACGCAACCGCATGGACATCGGCGCGCTGATGCTGGAACACGGCGGCGGCGGCCACCACGCCGCGGGCACCTGCCAGGGAGCCAACGTGCAGGCCGAGGCGCACAAGCAGGCGCTGATCGACGAGATCCTGGCGCGCAGCCGCGCCGCAGCGGACCTGAAGCAGGCGGCCTGAGTTCGGTGGGCGGACCGGCGCTGCCGTCGGCCACAATCGGGGTTTGGTCTGCCTCGACCGTTCACCGTCCGCCCACCATGCCCACCCGCGTCCTGACCGGCATCACCACCACCGGCACCCCCCACCTCGGCAACTACGTCGGCGCGATCCGCCCCTGCGTCGTGGCCAGCCGCCGCACCGAGGTCGAGAGCTTCTTCTTCCTCGCCGACTACCACGCGCTGATCAAGTGCGACGACCCGGCGCGCATCGAGCGTTCGCGGCTGGAACTGGCCGCGACATGGCTGGCGGCGGGCCTCGATCCCGAGCGCGTCACCCTCTACCGGCAGAGCGACATCCCCGAGATTCCCGAGCTGACGTGGCTGCTGACCTGCGTCACGGCGAAGGGCCAGATGAACCGCGCCCACGCCTACAAGGCCGCCGCGGACGCGAACACGGCTGCAGGCGAGGACACGGACGCCGGCATCACGATGGGCCTGTTCAGCTACCCGATCCTGATGGCCGCCGACATCCTGATGTTCAACGCGCACCAGATCCCGGTCGGCCGCGACCAGGTGCAGCACATCGAGATGGCCCGCGACGTGGCGCAGCGCTTCAACCACCTCTACGGCAAAGGCACCGATTTCTTCGTGCTGCCCGAGGCGGTGATCGAGGCCGAGATGGCGCTGCTGCCCGGCCTCGACGGCCGCAAGATGAGCAAGAGCTACGACAACACGATCCCGCTGTTCGAGGGTGGATCGAAGGCGCTCAAGGACGCGATCGCCCGCATCGTCACCGACTCGAAGCTGCCGGGCGAGCCGAAGGCGCCGGCAGGTTCGGCGCTGGTGACGCTGTTCGAGGCGTTTGGCAGCCCGGTGCAGAACGCCGCGTTCCGTGCCGAACTGGTCGCTGGGCTGGGCTGGGGCGACGCCAAACAGCGGCTGTTCGAGCTGATCGACGGTGAACTCGCGCCGATGCGTGCACGCTATGCCGAGCTGATCGCGCAGCCGGCCGAGCTGGAGGCGATCCTGATGGCCGGCGCTGCCAAGGCCCGCGCCGAAGCCGCGCCGCTGCTGCAGCGGCTGCGCGAGGCGGTGGGCTTGCGGCGGATGGTTGCCGCGCCTGTGGCGGTCGTGGTGACCACGGAGGCGGACAAGGCCGCGCTGGCGGTGTTCAAGCAGTACCGCGAGGCGGACGGGCGGTTCTACTTCAAGCTCGCCGCCGCCGATGGGCGGGTGCTGCTGCAGAGCGTGGCGTTTGCGGGTGGGCGGGATGCGGGCGCGTGGGTCAAGCGGCTGAAGACCGAAGGGGCGGTGGCGCTGGCCGAGGCGCCGGTTGCCCTGGGCGATGGCGTGGCGGCGGCGGAAGTCGCGCTGGCGCTGGCGGACCTGATCGCCGCGGCGGCCGAAAGCTGACCCACGGGGCGCCATGTCCCGCACCGAACGCCTGCTCGCCCTGCTGCAACACCTGCGCCGCCACCGCCACCCGGTCAGCGGCGCCACGCTGGCGGCCGACCTCGGCATCAGCCTGCGCACGCTCTACCGCGACATCGCCACGCTGCAGGCCCAGGGCGCCCACCTCGACGGCGCGCCGGGGCTGGGCTACGTGCTGCGCGAGGGTTTCGTGCTGCCGCCGCTGATGTTCTCGGCGGACGAGGTGGAGGCGCTGGTGCTCGGCTCGCGCTGGGTGATCGACCGCGGCGACCAGCGGCTCGGCGCCGCGGCGCGTGATGCGCTGGCCAAGATCGCCGCGGTGCTGCCGCCCGCGCTGCGCCACGAGCTGGACAGCACCGCGCTGCTGGTCGGCCCTGCAGACCCGATCACCACCAGGCAGACCGAGGACCACGGGATCGCCGCCATCCGCCTGGCGATCCGCACCGAGCACAAGCTGTACCTCACTTACCGCGACGCCGCCGGCCGTGACAGCGAACGCACCGTCTGGCCATTCGCGCTGGGCTTCTTCGACCGGGTGCGGGTGGTGGTGGCGTGGTGCGAGCTGCGCGGGGAGATTCGGCATTTCCGCACCGACCGCATCGCGGCAATGACCGTGCTGGACGAACGTTATCCACAGCGTCGGCAAGCGCTGCTGAAGGCGTGGCGCGAGCGGGAATGCACCGCTGCTGACAGAAGTTGACACGGCGGCTTCCTACGATGGGCCATCCACCCACCAGGAGCCTGCCATGCAAGACCCCACCTTCATCCTCTACGTCGCCAGCCCGACCGCCAGCGCCGCGTTCTACACCGACCTGCTGGGCAAGCCGCCGGTCGAGGCATCGCCAGGCTTCGCCCTGTTCGCGCTGTCGCCCGGCGTGATGCTGGGTCTGTGGGCGGCGCACGCGGTCGAACCTGCGGCCACGCCGGTCGGCGGCGCGGAGCTGGCGTTCACGGTCGCGGACAACGACGCGGTCCATGCGCACCATGCCGCGTGGACCGCCAAGGGGCTGACCATCCTGCAAGCGCCCGTCGCGATGGACTTCGGCTTCACCTTCACCGCCGCCGACCCCGACGGCCACCGCCTGCGGGTGTTCGCGCCTGGCGCGGCCTGAGCGAG
>JBEANV010000212.1:0-6150 GCA_041165285.1 Pseudomonadota bacterium
GGCGAACCGGGACGCCTATTACGAGATCGCCACCGCCAACAGCGGCACGGTGAAAAACGACTCCGCCGTGGACATCGACGGCGCGATCTACACGCTCGGCACCTACGCCAAGCTCGGCGACTCGCTGGGCGATCGGCGCACGCTGCTGGACGGCGAGGCGGCGGCGCTGGCCAAGGGCGGCGCGTTTGGCAGCCAGCATGTGCAGGTGCCGGTGCAGGGGCTGGCGCTGTTCATCAATGCGTTCAACTTCCCGTCGTGGGGCCTGTGGGAAAAGGCGGCGCCCGCGCTGCTGTCCGGCGTACCGGTCGTGGTGAAGCCGGGCACGTCCACCGCGTGGCTGACGCAGCGCATGGTGCGCGACGTGGTCGAGGCGGGGGTGTTGCCGGAGGGCGCGCTGAACATCGTCTGCGGCAGCTCGGCCGGCTTGCTCGACGCGCTGCGGCCGTTCGACGTGCTGTCGTTCACCGGATCGGCGGACACGGCGGCGCTGCTGCGGCGGCACGCTGCGGTGGCGGAACGCTCGGTGCGCGTGAACATCGAGGCGGACAGCGTGAACTCGGCGGTGCTGATGCCGGGGGCGGCACCGGGCAGCGCGGCGTTCGACCTGCTGGTCAAGGAAGTCGCCCGCGAGATGACGGTCAAGTCGGGCCAGAAATGCACCGCCATCCGCCGTATCTTCGTGCCCGAAGCGCTCTACGACGCAGCGGCCGAAGCCATCGGCGCCCGGCTGGCGAAGACCACGGTCGGCAACCCGCGCAACGAGGCCGTGCGCATGGGGTCGCTCGTCAGCCGCGCTCAACTCCGCAGCGTGCAGGACGGCATCGCCGCGCTGCAGCAGCACGCGCAGACCTTGTATGACGGCCGCGGCGCCGCGCTGATCGACGCCGATCCGGCGGTGGCGGCGTGCATCGCGCCCGTGCTGCTCGGCACGCGGGACGCCGACGGGACGGCCATCGTCCACACCACCGAAGTCTTCGGCCCGGTCGCCACGCTGCTGCCCTACCGCGACGCGGCGCACGCCCGACAACTCGTGGCGCGTGGCGAAGGCTCGCTGGTGTGTTCGCTCTACGGCGAAGACGGCGCGGAATCCGCCCGCTCGCTGGCCGACACCGCGCTCGACCTCGCCGCCAGTCATGGCCGCGTCCACGTCATCACGCCGGAAGTCGCCGCCCTGCAGAGCGGCCACGGCAACGTGATGCCGCAGTCGCTGCATGGTGGCCCCGGCCGGGCGGGTGGCGGCGAGGAACTCGGCGGGCTGCGGGCACTGAATTTCTACCACCGGCGTGCAGCCGTGCAAGGCAGCGCCGCCGTGCTCAGCAGCGTGCAGGCGGTGCGCTGATCACCAGGCCATACCGGGTCCACAATGGGCGGCTTGTTCAGAGGAGCTTTTCGATGACTTTCCGCCCAAGCCTCAGCACCAGCCTTAACACCATGCCCCTGCGCCACCTGGTGGCCCTGACCTTGCTGGCCGCCACCGCCGTGCTCCCCGCGCGGGCGGCGAGCACGGCCGCTTCCCTCGCCTCCGACAGCGCATCAAGCACCGCCAGCAGCGCGTCCAACTCGATTGGCAAGTCCAGCAACAGCTCCTCGCCCGGCAACGACGTGGCCGACGGCGATTACCGCGTGATCGACATGGCCGATGCGGCTGACCGACCGGGTGTGGTGCGCCTGACGCTGCAAGGCGTGGTGGGCGCGGCGACCGTGGGCAAGCCCGAGTTCGAGCTGTACTTGCCCAGGGCCACGCTGGGACAAGCCCAGCTCGCCACCGGCCAGCAGATCCGCACCCGCCAGCGCCCCTATGGCATCGAGTTCGCTCGCGCCGATGCCCAGGCGCCGTTTTTCCTGGCACTGCGCGACGAGTGGTACCGCGAACTGGCCTCGCATCCCGTCACGCTGTGAGGCGTGCCGCCGCGGGGGTGTGGATCGCCCTGGCCGCTGCGGTGCCGTTGGGCGCGCAGGCCGGGTTGCCGCGCTTTTGCGACCATCCCGACCCGCTGACCGCCCCACAGCAAGCCCGGCTGCTGCAGGTCAGCGCCATCGTCAAGGACGTGCTGGAGCGCACTGGGCAGCGCGTGGCCCTGGTCTCGCGCTCCGGGCTGGACCTGGACCGGCTGGGCCTGCGCTACTCGCACAGCGGCTACACGGTGCGGGACAGCACGAACGGCCCGTGGTCGGTGCGGCAGTTGTATTACGCCTGCGACGCGGGTCAGCCCAAGCTCTTCGACCAGGGACTGTCGGGCTTCCTCTTCGGCACCAATGACCCGGACCATGGCGCGTTGTCGCTGGTGTTCCTGCCGCCGGACGCGGCCGAGCGGCTGGAACGCACTGTCCTCGACACGCGGCAGGCGCTGGCGCTGCTCGGTGCGACCTACAGCGCCAATGCCCACGCCTGGAGCCAGCGTTACCAGAACTGCAACCAGTGGGCGGTCGAGCTGTTTGCCACGGCGCAGGGTGATCTCGGCCCGAACGCCGACCGTCCCGCCGCGCAGCAGTGGCTCCAGACGCAAGGTTACGCACCGAGCACCATCGACCTCGGCTTCGCACCGCTGCTGTGGCTCGCCACGCTCAGCCCCTGGCTGCACCACGACGACCACCCGCCCGAAGACCTGAACGCCGCGCGCTACCGGGTCAGCATGCCGGCGTCGATCGAAGCGTTCGTGCAAGCCACGATGCCGGGCGCCACGCGGATCGAGGTCTGCCACGCCGGCCAGCGGGTCGTTGTCCACCACGGCTGGATGCCCATCGCCGAGGGTTGTCACGCGGGCGACATGGACACCGTGTTCCCGCTGGACTGAGGTGCCAAACCAAGGGCGATCCCGGCTGTGCGGGCTGCGGGCGTGGGCCATCATGGGTCCATCTTCCTGATGGTTTTCGAGGACACCGATGTTCTGCACCCTGCCCCACACCGCCACCACCACGGCCGTCGCTCTGGCCGTTGCATCGCTGCTGGCGGCCTGCAACACGCTCCCCGGCGGCGCGCTGATCGGCGGTGACCGCACCGCCACCATCCGCTACACCGACCACGGTGTGCCCCACATCACCGCCTCCGATCCCGAATCCCTCGCCTACGGCACCGCCTACGCCCACGCCCGCGACAACGTCTGCCAGACCGCCAACCAGCTCGTCACGGTGCGCGGCCAGCGTGCGCGCTTCTTCGGCGGCGACAAGGCCAGCGGGCTGCTGGGGCGGCGGGTGCTGCCGAATGAACAGATCGATTTCTTCATCGCCGCCCACATGGACGACGGCGCGCTCGTCCGCGTCTGGGCGGCGGCGAGTGCGCAAGCACGGGCGCTGGAAGCGGGCTATGTTGCCGGCTATAACCGCTACCTGAGCGACCGGGCGGCTGATCTTCCGACCGCCTGCAAGGGCCAGCCGTGGGTGCAGCCGATGACGCTGGCCGAGTTCCGCCGCCTCAACGAGCTGACCACCGTGCAAGCCGGCATTGCCGCATTGGCCGATGGTGCGCTCGCCGCCCGCCCGCCTGCGGCGACCACCACCTCCGCCACCGATGCGCCGCTGGATCTGGCCGACGCCGCCGAGGCGATGCGCGAAGCCGGCGTGATCGAGCCGCGCATGGGCTCGAACGCCTGGGCCTTCGGCGCAGACAGCACCGCCAACGGCAGCGGCGCGCTGCTGGGTAATCCGCATTTCCCGTGGACCGGCGTGAACCGTTTCTGGCAGATGCACCTGACGCTCACAGGCCCCGGCGGTTTCGACGTGATGGGCGCCAGCGTCGGCCACAGTCCCACCGTGCAGGTCGGTTTCAACAAGGACGTGGCGTGGTCGCACACGGTGTCCACGGGCAAGCGTTTCACGCTGCACGAGCTGGCGCTGAAGCCGGGTGAGCCCACCACCTACCTGATCGATGGTCAGCCCGAGAAGATGCATCCGCGCACCCTGCTGATCAGCGTGCGCCAGCCCGACGGCACGCTCGCCGACAAGACCCACACCTGGTGGACTACACGCTGGGGGCCGGTCGTCGTGGTGCCGCGAGCGGGGTTGAACTGGACGGCGGCAAAGGCCTATGCGCTGAAGGACGCCAATACGCTCAACGCCCGTGCCGTCGAGACCTGGCTGGGCTTCAGCCGCGCCACCAAAGTGCAGGAGCTGACCGAGGCGATGCGCAACCTTGGCCTGCCCTGGGTCAATACGCTCGCCGCGGACCGCCATGGTCAGACGCTATACGCGGACCTGAGCGTGGTGCCCGATGTGGATGTAGCGTTGCTCCAGCGCTGTGCGCCCAGTCCGCAGGCCGCTGCCCTGCGCGGGCCAGCGGGGCTGTTCGTGCTGGACGGCAGCCGCAGCGCCTGCGGCTGGAACCTGGATGTCAACTCGCCGGTGCCGGGCCTGATCCCGGCCGAGCGGATGCCGGTTGCCGTGCGCCGCGACTGGGTGCAGAACAGCAACGACAGCTTCGTCTACACGCACCCGGCGCAGCGCTTCGACGGCATCTCACCGCTGGTCGGCGATGCACAGGTGACCCGCCCGCGCACCCGCGCCAGCCTGACCGAAATCCCCGCGATGCTCGCCGATGGCAAGGTCACCCCCATTGGCTTGCAGAACCGGCTGTTCGGCAATCGCCACTACATCGCCGGCATCATCATCCCCGACCTGCTCGCTGCCTGTGCGGTGACGCCACCGGCCGACGCCGCCGCCCGCGACGGCTGCACGGCCCTGCGGGGCTGGAGCCGCACCAACGACGGCGACGCCCGCGGGGCCCACCTCTTCCGCGAGTTCTGGCGCACGGCGCGGGCGATCCCGAACGTCTGGCGCGTGCCCTTCAACCCGGCCCAGCCGATCGACACGCCGATGGGCCTGAAGATGGAAGACGAGGCTACCGCCGCCAAGGTGTGGACCTCGCTGGCCGATGCGGCCACGCTGGTGCGCAAGGCCGGTTTTGCACTGGACGCCCCGCTGAACGCGGTGCAGCACGCTGCCACCAGCGCCGAGCGGATCGGGTTGCACGGTGGTGACGAGTTCGAAGGCGTGCTCAACAACATGGGCAACGTCGCCGGAGCGCCGATCAATGCGCAGGGTATGCCGATCGACTACGGCACCAGCTACGTGCAGACCGTCACCTTCGACACCCGCGGCCCGGTGGCGCAGGCCCTCCTCACTTACGGCCAGAGCACCGACCCCGCCTCGCCGCACGCGAACGACCAGACGCGGCTGTTCGCGGCCAAACGCTGGCCGGTGCTGCCGTTCCACGCCGAGGACGTGGCGCGTGCCCAGGTTGGCGAAACGCTGAGGCTCACCCGGCCATGACCCGCACCGCGCACCGCATCTGCCCGTTGTGCGAAGCCTGCTGCGGCCTCGTGCTCGACATCGCCCGCGACGCCCAGGGCGTCGAGCACGTCGCCACCGTCCGCGGAGACAACGCCGATCCGTTCAGCCGCGGTTACCTTTGCCCGAAAGCGGTCGCGCTCAAGGACTTGCACGACGACCCGGACCGCCTGCGCCAGCCGCTGATCCGCCGGGCGGGGGTGCATGTGCCGGTGAGCTGGGACGAAGCGTTTGCCGAGATCGCGCGCGGCCTGGGTGACGTGCAGGCGCGCCACGGCCGCGGCGCCGTCGGCATCACGCTCGGCAACCCGATCGTCCACAAGCTCGGGCTGACGCTGACCGTGCCGACGCTGGTCAAGTCGCTCGGCACGAAGCACGTCTACTCCGCCTCCACGCTCGACCAGATCCCGCGCCAGCTCGCCTGCGGGCTGATGTACGGCCACTGGTTCAGCGTGCCGGTGCCCGACATCGACCGCACCGACTGGCTGCTCGTGATCGGCGCCAACCCGGTGGCGAGCAACGGCAGCATGTGGACGGTGCCGGATTTCCGCGGGCGGGCGAAGGCGTTGCGCCAGCGCAGCGGGCGGCTGGTGGTCATCGACCCGCGGCGCACGGAAACGGCCAAGGTCGCCGACGAGTACCTGCCGATCCGGCCCGGCGCGGACGTGTTCCTGCTCGCCGCGATGGCGCACACGCTGTTCGAGGAAGGGCTGGTGCGGCTCGGTGCGGCGTCGGCGGTGGTGAGTGCGGTGGATGTCGAGGCGGTTCGGGCGGCGGTGGCGGCGTTCTCGCCGGAGGCTGTGGCCGAGCGGTGCGCGGTCCCGGCCGACACGATCCGCCGCCTCGCCCGCGAACTGGCTGCTGCGC
>JBEANV010000213.1:0-4556 GCA_041165285.1 Pseudomonadota bacterium
CCACCTTCGAGCAGGATGCCGTTCTGCTGCATGCCCCAGTTCAGGGTGCCAGTCAGGTCGGTGCCGATCCGGTTGCCCTGGATGAGGGTGCCGGAAGAAGGGCCATCCAGTTCAATCCCGATCAGCCCCGCGCCGGCGATCCAGTTGCCGCTGCTGGCGCCCGTGCCGCCAATGACGCTGTTGTCCGCACCACCGTGGACATAAATGCCATCCCCGCCATTGCCCAGCATCCCGGTCCCGGCCGCGTTGACGCCCAGCCAGTTGCCGCGCACGGTGTTGCCATCGCTGGTTTCATCGGCAATCTCGATGGCATCGTCGCCATTCCCGGCAATGACGTTGCGCTGTGCGGCCAGGGTACCGCCGAGGGTGTTGGCGTTGGCCCCGCCTTGCACGCGGATGCCGTCGTCGGTATTGCCGCGGTCCAGCAACCCGGTGGCGTCGGTGCCGATGAAGTTGCCCGCCACGGTGTTGCCAGTGACTTCGGCGTTCTCCATCAGGATGCCGGTTGCGTTGCCCGAGATGACGTTGCGCTCGCCGGTGTCGTTGCTGCCATCGGCGTTGGTGCCGATCAGGTTGCCGCTGACTGCGGCGGCGCTGCCCCCGTTGTACAGGTAGACGCCTGCGCCGGTGTTTCCGATGGTGGTCGTGCCGTCGGCACCCAGACCGATCAGGTTGCCCTGCACGCGGTTGCCCGTCGCGCCACCGGCCACCAGCACCCCTGCATCGCTGCCGGAGATCACGTTACCAGCGCCCGACAGGCCGGAGCCGACCTGGTTGCCGGACGCACCATTCCAGAACGAGACCCCGCCTTGCGCATTGCCGAGCGCGACCAGTCCAGAAGCGTCCGTGCCGATGTAGTTGCCCTGCACGACGTTGTTCGAGGTGCCGCTGTCGAGCATCTCGACGCCATACCAGTTGTTGCCGGAGATGACATTGCGCTCGGCAGTGTCGTTGGCACCGTCGGCATTGGTGCCGATCCGGTTGCCGCCGGCGCCACTCCGGAGGATCACGCCGCTGACACCGTTGACCGGCGTGCTGCCGTTCAGGTCCGCCGTGCCGGTGAGGTCCGTGCCGATGTAGTTGCCGATCACGACATTGCTGGTCGCCGCGACACCCTCGATCAGGACACCGATGCTGCCGTTGCCCGAGATGACGTTGCGCTGGCCCGCAGCCGTTCCGCCAATCGTGTTGCCGGCGGACTGGACGAGGACACCACTGGCATCGTTGGCCAGTGCGGCATTCCCGCTGGCGGTGGTGCCGACGTAGTTGCCCACCACCTGGTTGCCGGTGGAACTGCCGCCGATCCAGAGGCCCGTGGCGCTGTTGCCGGAGAGGACATTGCGGTCGGCGGCTGCCGAGCCGCCGATGACGTTGTTGTTGGCGTTCCAGACATTCACGCCCTGCTGGTTGCCGCGGTCGGTGACGCCGTCCGTGCCGACGCCGAACCAGTTGCCCGCCACGGTGTTGCCAGCGCTGCCGGAAATGTCGATGCCATCCTGGGTGAAGCGCTGGATGTTCAGGCCACGGACCGAGCTGCCGTCCGAACCGGTGTACAGGCGCAAGCCGTCCACCACGGCATTGCCGCCGTCGAGCACGATGACGGGCTGGCTGCCGTTGAGCACGAAGCTGTCGTCGGTGCGGCCGTCGATGTCCAGCGCCTGGCTCACCTGCGGCAGCAGGGAGGCGAGTGCGATGGTGTGCGCATCGGTGCCGGCGATGCCGAAGACGATCTTGTCCGGCGTGGCGCCGTTCGCGGTGTTGTTGGTGGCCGTGATGGCCTCGCGCAAGGAGATGCGCCCGTCGCCACCGCGGTTGTTGCCAAGGTTGGTGATGGACGTGGTCGTGCCGTCCAGCGTGTCGGCCGTGGTATCGACCACGACCACGCCGCTCGCGGTGGCGATCACGTTCATCGCGAATTCGGACGTCTCGCCATAGCTGCCTCCCCCGAGGTCCACGGTCGCAGTCGCCGTCACGCGGTCGCCGTGGTTCACCCAGGCGTCGGTCAGCGTGGCCGTGAAGGACACCGTGCCCAGCACACCCGACGACACCGTGGTGTAGCCCAGGTAGCGCTCGCCCTCACCGTAGCCGGTGCCGTCTTCACCGCCCCGGTGGTTGGCGTAGAAGTCGATGCGGTAGGTGCCCAGGATGTTCGTGTTGAGCGAGCCAGCAATCGTCGTGCCGGCGGGCGAGGACGTCGCGCTGGTCAGTACCGGGAAGTTCTGCAGGCTGTTGGCACCGAGGTCAAAGTCACCGCCGTCGTTCGGCGTGACGCCGTTGTCGGCACCGAGGTCGATACCGGTTTCGCTGTTGGCCGTGATGGCGTTGCCGAAGACGGCATTGGCGGTGCCGAACGCGGTGTTGACCAGCACACCGTCGCCCGTGTTGTTGATGATCAGGTTGCCGGATCCCGCAGCGGCGCCGCCGATGACCGAGCCGGTGGTGCTGCCGGACATGCGGATGCCGTCCTGGCCGTTGCCACGGGCGAGGGCCGCATTGACATCGGTGCCAATGTAGTTGCCGCGCACCTGCGTACCCGTGGCGTCGGTGATGGCGATGCCGCTCAGCGTGTTGGAGGCGATCACGTTGCGCCCCGCGACCAGGGTCGAGCCGATGACGGTGTTGGTGGACTGGTAGACGCTGATGCCGTTGTGGGTGTTGCCCAGGCTGCTGGTGCCGTTCGCGGCCAGACCGATGGTGTTGCCGAGCACGGCGTTGCCGACGGACGCAGCCCCGTCGATGGCGACGCCGGAATTGTCGTTGCCTGCCACGACGTTGCGCGCCGCCGCCGTCAGCCCGCCGATGGTGTTCGTGCTGGCACCGCCGTCGATCTGGATGCCGTCTTCGCCGTTGCCGAGATCGACCAGGCCGGACGCCGAGGTGCCGATGTAGTTGCCCAGCACGGTGTTGCCGTTGGCGCTGGAGCCCGACAGGTTGATGCCCAGGGTCGAATTGCCCGACACCACGTTGCGGGCACCAGCCGTGGTGCCACCGATGGTGTTGGACGCCCCCAGCACCAAGATGCCGACCCCAGAGTTCGCCAGCGTGCTGGTGCCCGCAGCGTTCAGGCCGACCGTGTTGCCTGCGACCAGGTTGCCGCTGGCCGTGGCGCCCAGCGTGATGCCCGCGGCCCCGGCGCCAGAGCCGTTGCCACTGACCAGGTTGCCGGCCCCGCTCGCGCTGCCCCCGACCGTGACGCCACTGACGTCGTTGATGAATACGCCATGCCAGGTGTTGCCGAGATCGCCGGAGCCAGCGGCATTGGTGCCGATGTAGTTGCCCTGGATCACCGTGCCGCTGGCACCGGTGCCGACGACATTGACCCCGATATTGGCGTTGCCGGAAATGACGTTGCGGTCTGCCGCCGTCCTCCCGCCCACGGTGTTGTTAGCGCCAGCGTAGATGTTGACGCCGTTGTAGTTGGGTTCGGCAATGGTCCCTGCGGCGTTGGTGCCGATGTAGTTGCCCGCCACCGTGTTGCCGCCACTGGTGATCGCGATGCCGGAATTGGTGAAGCCACGGAGCACCAGTCCGCGTATGGCGCTGCCGTCACTGCCCGACTGCAGATCCAGGCCGATGGCGATGGTGTCGTTGCCGTCCAGATCGATGCCCGGCACGCCGCCATTGGTGCCGTCGATCGTCATGCGCCCGGTAATCGGCGGCAGGGCGCTGGCGAGACCGATGGTGCCGGAGACGCTGAAGGTGATCGTGTCCGTGCTGCTGTTGCCGTTGCCGTTCGTGATCGCCTGCCGCAACGAACCGGCACCTGAATCGTTCAGGTTGGTGACAACATAAGTCGCCAGCGTGCCCTGCCATTCGGCCTGCGTGGCCGCGTCAAAGACGACCGCCTGCTCGATCTGCCCGGACTGGTATTCCAGCAACCAGTCTCCGCCCTCTTCGGCCGAGCCGGTCAGGTTGGTGCTGGCGGCCACGTCAGTGCCGGTGAGATCGCCAAGCTGGCGCACGAAAGCGGCTCCCGCAAGGCCTTGCGCCACATCGCAGCCGTAGACCAGCAGATCCGCGTCGTCGGTGAGCGCCATGCGCCAGCCGGAGACTTCCTGTGCGCGCGCCTCCAGCAGCGCCGCGTCGACCGTGGTCGAGCCCAGCCGCAGCAGCCCCGCGTCACCGTGGCTGACGAGGTGGACAGCAGAGAGATCCTGCCGGGTCGCCAGCAGCGCGGTGACCTGGGCCAGGCCGTCTGTGGACGGATCGGTGACCACCACTTCGATCTGGCAGGCGGCCGTTGCCCGTGACCACCACATCATGGCCAGCTGCGAAGCCCCGTCGATGCCACCATCGATGACCGCCAGCTCGTGCCGGATCTCGGATTCCCAGCGATCCGCCACCGCGGCGTCCACGCTGGTGGCGGGCGGCGCCGCCTCGAACGGCGAGGCGCCGAGCCAGCGCCCGCCCTGCGCGTCGGTCCAGGGCAGCACCTCGGTCTCCCCGGCGAGGTCCGTCAGCCGGGCCAGCCCATCCGCATCGCGGTCGATCAGAAGCACCGACGGCGCGGGGGCATCCGCCGAGGCCTGCGCCTGCCGGTCAGCGAGGACCAAGTC
>JBEANV010000214.1:0-7965 GCA_041165285.1 Pseudomonadota bacterium
ACAAAAGGGTAGCCGCTGGCGCGCACGGCGTTGGCAGCGGCATCGATCAGCGCGGCGGTCTGGTAGCTCCAATAGGCGTGGACCGAGAAGATGATGTTGCGGTACTTGTCGGCGCCCGCAATGCGTGCCGCGCCGCCATTGGTCAGCACGCTGGTGTTCTGGCCGCAGTGGGCGGCGTCGATCATGAGAGGAAAGGCGTAGCCGGCCGCACGCAGCTTGGTGATGGCGGCGCGGTAGGTGGTGCCGTAGGTGTCGGCGCTGTCTGGCTCACCCCACTCGTTGGCGATGTTGAGGATGAGGTGGCGCCGGTACTTGGCGTTGCTCAACACCGGTTTCCATGTGTTGAGCCAGCGGTCCATCGCGCGGTCGAAGCCCTGGGTGTAGGAGCGGCAGGTCACGTCGTCCTCCCAGTACATCAGCACGGCGACCATGTTCTTCGCCACGATGGCGTCCAGCGCGGCCGTCAGTTCGGCCGCAGTGGTGGCGTTGCGCAATTCCAGCCGCACGGCGTTGGCGCCGGTGGCTGCAATGGCGTTGATGCCGGCGAGCCGGACGGACGGCCAGTCGCCGTACTGCAGGTTGATGCCGCGCAGCACCAGCTTCTGGCCGCTGGCACTGTAGAGGCTGCCGGTGCGCGCCACGATCACATCGGCGGGCGGTGTCACGGCGGTCACCGGGGTGACGGTGGGCGGCGTCGTGACCATGCCCGCAGGGATCACGCAGGAGCGGTTGGCCTCCCAGCCCCAGCCAGCGCTGCTGGAGAGCTGGTAGTGGCCGGCGGTGCAATACGGGTAACCGTTCGAGGCCTTGGCGATCTGGCACGACTTGTTGTTCTCCCAGCCCCAGCCATCGCCGTCCGGGTCGCTGGCCAGCGCCGTGCAGACCGGGTAGGTGATGACGGGACTGGTGCCCGTGGCTCCCGCTGGAATGACGCAGGAGCGGTTGGCTTCCCAGCCCCAACCAGCGGTGGTCGAGGTCTGGTAGTGGCCAGCGGTGCAATAGGGATAGCCGTTCGGCGCCTTGGCGATCTGGCAGGACTGGTTGTTCTCCCAGCCCCAGCCGTCACCATCCGGGTCGCTGGCGAGCGCGGTGCAGGTCGGGTAGGTCTGGGCCTGCGCCACGGGGGGCGCGAGTCCGGCACTCAGGACAGTCCAGACCAGGGCGGTCAGGCACAACGCGATCCAGGCCCGGATCAGGCGAACAGCAGTCATTGGCGGTCTCCCACGCACAGGCATTGCGCGTTTTTTCAAAGATCGCAGATCATGCTTGGCGAACACAACCCGCACCAGTGCCTTGGTACAGGTGTGGCCCACTGTTACGAGAGCCTTGCCCCTAAACCGCAGTCAGCAGGCAAAGGACTCGTGGAAACACACGCCATCACCGAGCCTTGCCGTCACTGCCTGTGCCTCGATGCGCAGCGCCGTCCCCGAGATCAACCGAAACTCGCAGACGGTCGCCCCACGCGCCTCCAGCGGCAGCGCCAGGGCATGGGCCGCCGCGCCGACCGGAATGCCGTCCACCAGCAGGCTGCCGTGCGCGATGCCACCCAGACAGAGTGCGGGATCGTCCCCGCGCCAGGTGGCAGCATGAAACACCAGCTCGATCGGGCGCAGGTAGCCCGCCACGCCGTCCGTCGCCCGATGGCAGAACGCCGCAGCGAAACGCAGGCGCAGTCCCATGGAAGGGTCTTCGGTGACCCCCGCCAGTTCGGAGTCGGGCCAGTGGAGGCAATAGGTTTCAGGCATGCGGCCATCATCCACCAAAGCTAGACTCGCCCGATGCGCCTGCAGATCTTCTCCGACCTCCACCTCGAACGCCACCCGCACTGGGAGCCAAGTCCCGCCCCCGGCGCCGATGTGCTGGTGCTGGCCGGCGACATCGGCTCCTACCAGACCGGCTCGCTGCTGGCCGACGACGATTTCGGACTGACGCGGTTTTCCCCGACCCAAGGCACAGGGCACTGGCGGCACGTGCTGTTCGTGCCCGGCAACCACGAGTACGACGGCTACGAACTGAGCGAGGCGGGTGAACGCATGCAAGCGCTGTGTGCGCGGCTGGGCATCACCTGGCTGGACCGGCGGCGGGTGGTGGTCGATGGCGTGCGCTTTGTCGGCACGACCTTGTGGAGCGACTTCGACGCGATCGGCCCACGCGAAAAGGC
This sequence comes from Pseudomonadota bacterium, assembly GCA_041165285.1. GTDB lineage: Bacteria > Pseudomonadota > Gammaproteobacteria > Burkholderiales > Burkholderiaceae_C > Sphaerotilus. The sequence goes on from JBEANV010000214.1 coordinate 2,162, forward strand.
ATTCCGCGCCGCCAATTACTACCTGCGCAAGAACACCTGCCTGCGCGGCGGCGCGCCCATGCTGGCCGAGTCGATGCGCGAACTGGCGCTGGAGTGCCAGCAGTGGCTGCGCACGGCGCTGGCCGAGCCCTTCGACGGGCCGACCGTGGTCGTGACCCACTTCGCGCCGACGCTGGCCAGTGCCGACCCGCGCTACGGGTTAGCGCCTGGCACGGCGGGCTTCTGCAACGCGCTGGACGACCTGCTGCCAGCGGCCAATCTGTGGATCCACGGCCACCTGCACTGCCCGGTGGACCACGTCACCCGGGGTTGCCGGGTGGTGGCGAATCCGCTCGGCTATGCGGTCAAGGGCGAGCAGGAAGCGTTTCGGCCCGCCATGGCGGTCTCGGTGCCGCAGCGTTTCACAGCGTCGTACAGGCCAGCGCCGATGCCGGCAGGCTGAGCCGCGCCAGCTCCAGCAAGTGCCGGTGGTGGGTGAACACCAGCACCTGCCCGCCTTGCGCGAAGTCGGCCAGCATCCGCAGCATGCGCACGGCGCGGTCATCGTCGGAGGTCATCAGCACGTCATCGAGCACCAGCGGCAGGTCGATGCCGCGCGCGCGGTGCAGTTGCAGTGCGGCCAGGCGCAGCGCGAGGTAAAGCTGGTCGCGGCTGCCTTCGCTGAGGCTATCCACGCCGAGCGTGCGGCCATCGCGGCGGCGGATCTGCAGCACGGGCTGGTGGTCATCGACACCCGGTTCGCTCTGCAGGCGGTCACAGTCCCCACCCGTCATCGCCGAGAAAAAACCCGACGCGGCGCGCAGCATCGGCCCCTGTGCCCGCTCGCGAAACTGGCCCAAGGCCTGCGCGAGCAAGGCTTGCGCAAGACGCGCACGCATCCAGGGCGCCATGCTCGACCGGATCGCGGCACCGGATTGCTCCATCTGGGCGCGGGCCTGCGCGGCGGCGTCACCGGAATCGATGGCGTCCCGCGCACGGCGGGCGGCCTCATCTTGCTGGCGGGCCTCGTCGAGCCGGGGCGCCAGTTCGGCCAGCGCCTGTTCGGCCTGCTGTGACTCAGCCTGCGCTTGTGCGGCGTCGAATGCACCGACCAGCACACGCAGCGCCGTTTCGTCGCGCTGGGACACCTGGGCAAGCAGGTCGCGGACGTGGTCGCGCTGCTGCACGGCTTCGCGGCGCTGTCGGGCACGCTCTTCGGCGCCGGGCAGATCGGATTCCGCGGACACGCCAGCGGCGGCGCACAAGGCGAGAAGCCCCTGTTCGAGCTGGAGCAGGGCGGCAGCGTGCTGCTGCTGCCGCGCAGTCGCTTCAGACAGCGCCTGCGTCAGCACCTGGCGGCGCCCCTCCAGACGCCGAGCTTCATCCAGCCGGCGCGACAGATCGTCGATCCAGTGGCGCAGATCGACAGGCGCGGCCTCTTGCAATGTCGTCGCCAGCTCGGCGGCCTTGCGTGCCAGATCGGTCACCGCGCGCTGAGCGCGTTCATGGGCCGATTGCGCCAGCGCGCGCTGGTCCGCGCTCAGGCGCACCTGTTCCCATTCCTGCAACCTGGCGCGTGCGGCGACGGCATCGGCGGCGTCCGGCAAGCGCAGTGCAGCGCAGATGGGCACCAGTGCCGCAAGTGCCGCTTCGCGCAGCGCGCGCAGACGGCGTTCTTCCAGCAGCGCACGCTCGCGTTGTTCGCGGCGCAAGCTCCGCTCCGTCGCCAGCGCCAGCGCAGCCTGCTCTGCGCGGGCAAAGGTGTCCTCACGCTGCCGGGCCAGCGCCAGCAGCGTGGCGGTGGAGGCACCTTCGTGGTCGGACTCGGACTCGGCGAATGCAGCAGTTGCCGGGCGCAGCGCCATGCGCAGCCCCTGGCGAATCTGTTCGCCCGTTGCCGCGGCGCGGGCCTCTTCGAGCACCAGCGTCTCGACCAGATCGACCGCCGTGCGCGCGACCCGCAGCCGGGCCTGCCACTCCCGCAAGGATTCCGGCGCACATACCGGCAGGCTGGCCTCCTGCAAGCGCGCCTGCCAGGCCACAGCGCGGGCGGTCTGGTCCTGCTGCAGCTGCCGGATCTCCGACTGGCGCAGATGCTGGTCGCGGGCCAGATCGGCGATCTGGCGTTGCAGCGCATGGAGCTGCGCGGCGCGGCCGGCATCGCGGACCAGCGCATCCACCAGTGCATCGGCGTGGCGCACGGCCTGCTCGACACGGTGCATCGACCCGGGGCTGCCGAGATCCGCGCACCAAGCGCGCCATGCCTCGTCGCGCGCCGATCGGGCGGTCCGCACATCGTCCGGCGTCGGCACGACACCTTGCGACAACAGCTGCTCCCGCTCGGCTTCGCGCCCGCGCAGGGCTTCCTCGATCTGCGCCAGCCGCAGGGCCAGTTCGCGCTGTCGGGTCCGGCCGTCGTCCTCGGCGCGAACCGCGAGGTCGATGTCCACCTCCAGCACCGGGCAAGCACCACGCACGGTGGCGACGCTCCACACGACCCCGTGGCCCAGATCCGACAACGCAGCGGCCAGCCGCTGCCGTGCCAGCGCCAGCTCCGCCGGCAGCGCGGCGAGGCGGACCAGCACACCATCCGCACGCACCACCGCGTCGCATGCGGCACGCAGCGCCACACGAAGCGGATCGGCTGACGTGCGCACCGTCGCCACCCCGGCATCACCCACAGGGTCCGCATCGACCGTGGGCGCGGGCGCCTGACCTTGCATCGCCTGCTGGTGCTGCTGGAGGGATCGCTCGGCCTCGTCCAGCGTGTGCAGCGCGGCATCGGTCCGGGCGCGCAGCACAGCGGTCGGCGCGATCAGCAGCAGCGCCTCGGCCGATTCCGTGGCGTCAATCGCCGCCAGTTGCTGGCCGAGGCGGGCATCGAGCCGCGCCCGCTCGGCCACGGCCTCGCCAATCTCGCGTTGGCCCTGGTCCAGGCGCTCGGCCTCTGCCACGAGGCGTTCAATGGCCGGGGCTGCCAGCAGCAAGGCCGACGAGGCGGGCAGCGTGTTCCACTCTTGCTGGTGGCGGGCCAGGGCGTCGTTCACGTCACGCAGCGCCTGCTGGTGCTCGGCGGTGCGGGTCTGCAGCGCCAGGCGACGGCCAGCGGCGTCTTCGCCAAGCACAGGGGCCTCGACCAATGCGTGGCAGCGGTCCAGGGCGTGGTCCAGTCGGACCAGCAAGGGCGCGACAGTCAACCGTTCGCGCCACTGCCGCGCTTCGGCATCCAGGCGCTTCTGCGTCTCCAGCAACCCGGCCAGCGTGCGCCCGGTGTCTTCGCATCGCCGCTGCAGGTCGGCCCACGCCATCGGGCGCAATGTGGCTTCGCGCAGGGTGGTCAGTTGCTCGCCGTGCTGGCGCAGCGCCTCGTTGATGCGGCCCTTGCTGCCACGCGCACCGGGCACGAAATGGCGCCGTGCCTCCTGGTCGAGCCGCGCAATCACGTCCTGAAGGCTGCGCACGCCGGCACTGGCCTCGAACAGCGCAGCGCCTACGTCGCCCTCACCCTTCAGCAAGGCCTCGCCGCCCTGGCGCAGGCGTCCGTGGTCGAGCCCGTAGAGCGATTCGAAGTCGGTGCGCTTCAACCCACCGGTGAGCTGGTGCTCCAGATCGGCAGAGGCCGGCAGGAGTGCGTCGTCCGGGCCGCGCACGCTCAGTGTCTGGCCCCTGCCCTTGCGGCGCACAACGCTGACTTCGCGCCCGTCGCGGTCGAGCAGGACAGCGCCCAGGCGCATCGCGGGGTGGTCGTGGACAAAGTCGTCGGTGCTGCGCATCTCGATGCCGTAGCGCAGCGCAGTCAGCGCACGCAGGGTCGAGGATTTGCCAGCCTCGTTGGGGCCGCAGACCAGATGCAACCCGACCGAACCGTCGCCCAGATCGAGCCAGCGGTCGGTGAACGGGCCAAAGGCTTGCAGATGCAGGCGCAGCAGTTTCACGGGGAAGAGTCCATCGGCTGGGCATCTGGCAGCCCGGCACCGAGCTGGGCCAGCACCATCGCCTCGGCGTCCGCCAGCAGCAGGCGCCACGCATCCGGGGTCAGGCGGTCCGGTCGGGCATCACCGAGATCGGGGGGCAGAACCGGCAACGCGTCCAGCGCCGCCAGGGCCCACCGCTGCAGGGCCGCCTCGTCACCGCCAAGCTGATCGACCAGACGAACCACTTCGCCCACCGCGTCCGGCCGCTCCGACGCCGCTCCCCGGTCCAGCGGTGACTGCAGGTGGATCAGCACACACTCGATCCAGACCTCCGGCCCTTCCCGCTGCCGCAGTGCGGCCTGCAAGGCAGCGTCCAGCGTGCCGGGCTGACTGGCTTCCAGGCGGTGCAGTGGGGATTCCCCCTCCAGTCGCACACGCACGACATGCAGACGCTGCAGGTCGCCAGCGAGTGCGTCATCCAGCACCGTGATGAATCGGGTACACAGGGCATCGATATCGCCCAGAAGCTGACAGGCCACGGTCACGCCATGCCAACGCACGACATCCAGCGCGACGAACTCGGTTTGCGTGATTTGCCCGTCTTCGACGGTAACAATTTCGCAACCTTTGGGGCCGATTTCCTGAGCGTGCCGCCCTTGCAGATTGCCGGGAAATACGATACGCGGCGCCGACTCTCGCACAATCTGCCGGGCATGGATATGTCCGAGCGCCAGATAGTCATATCCGGTAGCGACCAGCCGGTCCAGCCGGGTGGGCGCGTACGTGCCATGGTCGGGACTTCCAGCCAGACTGGTGTGGAGGACGCCAATATTGAAACAGCCCCGCACAGGTGGGGGATATGCAGGCACCAGATCTTCTGTGACAGCGCGGTCTGGAAAGCTGCGGCCATGCACCGCAACTGCCAGCTCGCTCAGTACCCGGGTTTGGGCGTGGCGGGAGCTGAACACATGGACGTGGGCCTGCTGGGGCAGTTGCCGTGAAATGACGCTTTCCGCATCGTGGTTGCCCCGGACCACAAAAACAGAAATACCGTGGCCTGCCAGCCTTGCGAGTTGCTCATGGACAAACAGCCCAGTGCGAAAATCGATCCAGTCACCGTCGTACAGATCGCCGGCCAGAATCACCAGATTCACCTGCCGGCGCACGGCCAGATCGATCAGGGCAACAAACGCCTGACGGGTGGCGCCACGCAGGCGGTCCACCGGGGCGCCATCGCGGACATCAAGCCCCCGCAAGGGGCTGTCAATGTGGAGATCGGCTGCGTGCAGAAACCGCATGCACGCTCAGGCGACCCGACCCACGACGTCAACCACGACCGCAGTTGCTCACTGGACTTGGGTTTCGATCAGGAACTCGTCCTGCGTGCGGCCACTTTCCAGGGCAGCAACCAGCCAGCGCGGTTTCAGCCCACGGCCGGTCCAAGTGGAGCCGGACGCGGGATCGCGGTATTTCGCGGCGACCTTGGACGGCTCCTTGTCCGGATTGGCAGCCTTGCGACCAGTGGCCGTCAGGTCTGCGGCAGTGATGCCGTGCTGGGCCATCAGCGTCTTGATCTCGTTGATCACGCTGGAACGCTGGGCCGACTGGAATTCAGCGATCGATTTCGCGATTTCCTGCTGCTGGCGCAGCAATGCGTCTTTCTGTGCGATCAGTTCCTGAAGTGTCGTCATGGCTGGAATTTGATTTTGGATGAAGGAAGAGCACACGCTCGGAGCACAGTATGCCGCCTTTTCACCAAAGGCAGACCGTCAATTCCATGAAAAAATATTAATCACCCCGGTATCCATGCGCGCCAAATCGAAATCAGCGGGCACGAGGACGGTTATTCCGCGGCCACCGACTGGAGTTCCGCAGAATTCTGGCGCATCCGGGCATTGAATTGGCCGGCCA
>JBEANV010000215.1:0-10776 GCA_041165285.1 Pseudomonadota bacterium
GAAGCAGGAATTGGCGTGGCGCACGACCTGGGTGCGGATGTTCTCGGCGATGACCTTGATGCCGATCTCCATCGACGAGGTCCCGGTGTAGTTGACGCTGGCCAGCAGGCTGACGAGTTCGCCGACATGGATCGGCTGGCGGAACATCACCTGGTCGACGCTGAGCGTGACGCAGTAGCGGCCGGCATAGCGGCTGGCGCAGGCGTAGGCGGCCTGGTCGAGCAGCTTGAGGATGGTGCCGCCGTGGACATTGCCGGAGAAGTTGGCCATGTCCGGCGTCATCAGCACCGTCATCGAGAGTTGGTGGGAGGGCAGGTCCATGTGTTGGGGCTCGGGTGGATCAGGGATGGGCCGGCTCGGTTTCTGCGTTCACGACCCGGACCGGCACCCGCTGCGCCAGCGCGCACATCAGCTCGTAGCCGATCGTGCCGGCAGCGCGGGCCACCTCGTCGATCGGCAGCAGGCTGCCGTTCGGGCCGTGGCCCCAGAGCGTGACGTCGCTGCCGACGTCGGCCAGAGGCATGGACGTCAGGTCCACGGCCAGCATGTCCATCGAGACACGGCCGATCGTCGTGGTGCGCACGCCGTTGACCAGCACCGGCGTGCCGCTGCCGGCGTGGCGCGGGTAGCCGTCGGCGTAGCCGCACGCGACGACGCCGATGCGCATCGCACGCTCGGCGCGGAAGCTGCTGCCGTAGCCGACGCTGTCGCCCGGCTGCAGCGCCTGCGTGGAAATGAGCCGCGAGCGCAGCGTCATCGCCGGTGACAGGCCCCAGTGCGCGATGTCGTGGGCTGGAAAGTCGGGTGCGCTGCCGTAGTTCAGGATGCCGCTGCGCACCCAGTCGGCGCGCACGTCGGCGGCTTCGGCGTGGCGCAGGATGGCCGCGCTGTTGCTCAGGCTGCGCTCGCCGGGCAGGTCGTGCGTGGCGGCATGGAAGGCGGCGACCTGCTCAGCGATGCCGCGCGGGCCGTCCGCGTCGGAGAAGTGCGTCATCAGCGAGATCTCGTCCACCTGGGGCAGCAGGTTGAGCCGTGCCCAGGCGCTGCGCAGGTGGTGACTGGTGAAGCCGAGGCGGTTCATGCCGCTGTTCATCTTGAGGAAGACGCGGTGCGGCTGGTGGGTCTTGTGCGCGGCGAGCCAGTCGATCTGCGTTTCGTGGTGGACGACATGCCAGAGGTTCAGCCGCGAGCACAGCTCCAGATCGCGTTGCTCGAAACAGCCTTCCAGCAGGAGCACCGGGCCGCGCCAGCCGAGACCGCGCACGCGCTGGGCTTCGTCGAGGTCCAGCATCGCCAGGCCGTCTGCGCCGAGCAGGCCGGGCCAGACCCGCTCGATGCCGTGGCCGTAGGCATTGGCCTTGACCACGGCCCACAGGCGCGAATCGCCAGCATGGCCACGCGCGACTTGCAGATTGCGGGCCAGGGCGTCGGGATGGAGAAGGGCTTCGATCGGGCGCGGCATGGGCGAAGATTGTGCCAGCCGCCCAGGGCCCGAGGTTTTCTCCGGCGGTGCGTTCGGGGGCACGTGCTATAACCGCGCCGCACCGGACTGGCGCCTGTCGCCGGCCGGTCAGTCCCCGTTTTTTGTCCCTGTTCCCACCTCCAACACAGCCGTTTCCGCCGGATGAAAAAAGGCTTCCACACCATCATGTCGGCGCAGTTCTTCAGCTCGCTGGCAGACAACGCCTTGTTTGTCGCCGCGGTCGAGCTGCTGCGGACCTCCGGCTCCCCCGAGTGGCAGCGGGCCGCGCTGGTGCCGATGTTCGCGCTGTTCTATGTGGTCCTGGCGCCGTTCGTGGGGGCCTTCGCCGACGCGGTGCCCAAAGGCAAGGTGATGTTCTTCTCGAACAGCATCAAGGTCATCGGCTGCCTGATGATGCTGTTCGGCACGCACCCGCTGGCCGCCTACGCCATCGTGGGCCTGGGCGCTGCCGCCTACTCGCCAGCCAAGTACGGCATCCTGACCGAGCTGCTGCCGCCGTCCCAGCTCGTCAAGGCCAATGGCTGGATCGAGGGGCTGACGATCGCCTCGATCATCCTGGGCGTGTTGCTGGGTGGGCAACTGGTGGGGCCGCACATCGCGCCGCACCTGCTGGCGCTGAACTTCCCGCTGCTGGACCTGGGCGTCGACACGGCACCCGAGGCCGCCATTTCTTCGCTGGTGTTCCTCTACATCATCGCGGCGATCTTCAATCTCTACATCCCGCGCACCGACGCGCCGCTGCAGCCGCTGTCCAGCGACCCGGTGGCGCTGGTGCGCGATTTCTCCGACTGCAACTCGCGGCTGTGGAATGACCGCCTCGGCCAGATCTCGCTGGCCACGACGACGCTGTTCTGGGGCGTCTCGGGCAACTTGCGCTACATCGTGCTGGCCTGGGCCGCTGCGGCGCTGGGCTATGGCACGACGCAGGCGTCGTCGCTGGTCGGCGTGGTGGCCGTGGGTACCGCCATCGGGGCGGTGGTGGCGTCGATGCTGATGCGGCTGGAGCATGCCACCCGCGTCATGCCGCTGGGTGTGGCGATGGGCCTGCTGGTGGTGCTGATGAACTTCATCGACAACGTCTGGCTGGCGGCACCGTTCCTGGTCGTGCTCGGCGCGCTCGGCGGGTATCTGGTGGTGCCGATGAATGCGCTGCTGCAACACCGCGGCCACAACCTCATGGGCGCCGGCCGCTCAATCGCCGTGCAGAACTTCAACGAGCAGGCCTGCATCCTGGCGCTGGGCGCGTTCTACACGGGCATGACGCGCGGCGGCTTGTCTGCGTTCGGCGCGATCACGATCTTCGGCCTGCTGGTGGCGGGCACCATGGAGCTGATTCGCCGCTGGCACCGCCGCAACACGGTGGAACACGCCGACGAGGTCGAGCGCCTCATGAAGATCGCCCGCAGCGACGGCGGGCACTGAGCACGGCGGTGACTCAAAGCGCCATCGGCGCGGTCGGCTGGAAGACGCGGTCGAACGTGCGGTCATGGCGCGCCAGCAATTGCTCCAGCGCGTGGTCGTCCAGCGGTGTGGTGAGGCAGGCGTCGCAGTCGGCGAAGGTGGCGCGGATGCGCTCGATCGGTGCCAGTTTCTGCGTCAGCGCCACCACCACTGGCGCCATGCCGGCCAGTGTCGGGTGGCGGCGGATGCGGCGGCAGGTCTGGAAGCCGGCCGGACCACCCTGGCCGACGCCGAGGAACACGAAGCCGAACACCAGCCGCCCCGTCAGCGCCACGGCCTCTTCACTGGTGCGCGTCAGCAGCACCCGGTAGCCGAACGCCATCAATCGCTCGCGCAGCAGGCGGCATTCCGCCGGGCTGTTGCTCACCACCAGCACCTGATCGAGCCGCCGGTCACCATCCGCCAGCACCGCGTTGCTGTAGCCGGAACTGGCACCGAAATCCTGCACGTCGTGGTCGTTGAGCGCCTGCTGCCGGGTCAGGCCACTCGGGCCGGCAGGGGCCAGCCGCAGCCGCAATCGCGGCGCCAATCCCGATTCACGCAGCGTGCGGGCAGTGCGGCGGGTCTTGAGGTCGTCCAGCGCGCGGCGCAACTGCATCGCGTCGATCGGCCGGCTCAGGTGCGCGCCTGCGGTCGAGGGCGTTTTGGAGCCGCCGATGAACACCGTGTCGCGCACGCGCCCGGCCTGGCCGACGGCGTAGATCGCCTCCGGCTGGTCCGCGTCGGCCACCAGCCAGTCGCAGTCGGCGATCAGATCGGCCACGGTGTAGACCGGCACAGCGTCGACCAGCCGGAAGTAGCTTTCCAGCGTCTGGCGCTCGAATGCACTGAAGCCAACGATGGCAATGCGCTGGGCAACGGCGTGCATGGGGGATCTCCGGGCTGTAACGGTGGTGTGACAAGTCGATTCTTCGAGACACTCCGTCCAGCGTCAAGGCGCCCATCCCCCTCAATACGATGTGGTACCGACCACCCCATGCGGTGGAATGCACAGGCGGGTGAACGTTTTTTCCTGATCAGCCCCCGGGTCGCCGGGGTAGGGCCTCGGCGGATAATCGCCGATCCCCCGCAGGAGCACCCTCCACCATGTTCGAACACGTAGATGCCTACGCTGGCGACCCCATCCTCACGCTGAACGAGGACTTCCAGAAAGACCCCCGGCCGGGCCTGATCAACCTCTCTATCGGCATCTATTTCGACGACGCCGGGCGGCTGCCGGTGATGCAGGCAGTGCGCGAGGCCGAGACCGCGATGCTGCGGTCGATCGGGCCGCGGGGCTACCTGCCGATGGTCGGCGCGGCCAACACGCGCACGCAGATCCAGCACCTGCTCTTCGGCGCCGGGCACGAGGCGGTGACCAGCGGGCGGACGGTGACGATCCAGACGCTCGGGGGTTCGGGGGCGCTGAAGGTGGGCGCGGATTTCCTGAAGAAGTATTTCCCCGACAGCACGGCGTGGATCAGCGACCCGACCTGGGACAACCACCGGGCGATCTTCGAGGGCGCGGGGTTCGCGGTCCACACGTACCCGTACTACGACCCCGCGACCGGCGGGCTGCGGTTCGAGGCGATGCTGGAGACGATCCGTGGCCTGCCGTCACGCTCGGTCGTGCTGCTGCATGCGTGCTGCCACAACCCGACCGGGGTGGATTTGACGGCGGCGCAGTGGGGCGAGCTGATCCCGGTGCTGGTCGAGCGCGGGCTGATTCCGTTCGTGGACATCGCGTACCAGGGCTTCGGTGACGGGGTGCAGGAGGATGCGTTTGCCTTGCGGGCGCTGGCGGATTCGGGCATCGCGTTTTTTGTCGCGAACAGCTTTTCGAAGAGCTTCTCGCTGTACGGCGAGCGCGTCGGCGGCCTGAGCGTGGTGTGCCCGACGGTGGCCGAGGCGGGGCTGGTCACGGGGCAGTTGCAGGTGGCCGTGCGCAAGAACTACTCCAACCCGCCCACCCACGGCGGCCAGATCGTCGCCCGCGTGCTGGCGGACGCGGCGCTGCGGCAGTCGTGGACCGATGAGCTGGACGCGATGCGGGTGCGGATCAAGGCGATGCGCGAGCGGCTGCACGCGGTGCTGTCGGAGAAGGTGCCGGGGCGGGATTTCAGCTACTTCCTGACGCAGCGCGGGATGTTCAGCTACACGGGGTTGTCGCCGCAGCAGGTGGACGAGTTGCGCGAGGTGCATGGGGTGTACCTCGTGCGCTCGGGGCGGATGTGCGTGGCGGGGTTGAACAGCGGGAATGTGGAGCGGACGGCGCAGGCGATGGCGGCGGTGCTCGCAGGCTGAGCCGACCACCTGCCTGATCTGGCATCCTTGTGCGGTTTTGCAAAAAGAAGCTGGGGGACGGGGTATGTCAGAGGTTGCGACGGTTCGGATCTTTCTCGCGTCGCCGAGCGCGGACACGATGGAAGCGCGTGCCCGCGTGGTGCAGGTCGTCAACGAGATTGGCGCCGATCCGCAGTACGCGCCGCATGTGCGGTTGGACCTGCGCCGCTGGGACGATCCGGCACGGCCAGTGGTCTGCGACCGGGCGGACAATCCGCAGCAGGACATCGTGAAACAGGTTGGCTCGCCCGGCGACTGCGATCTGGTCATCGGGATCTTCGCGCACACGATGGGCGGGACGCTGCCCGCGGGCCGTTTCCCACCGCCCGAGGGGAGAGATGACCCGTGGCACTGTACCGAATGGGAGGTCGAGCAAGGGTTGATCGCCAAGCGGGCGGTCTGGATCTTCCAGCACCGCTGCCCTCTGACCGAGTCGAGTCGAAAGGCCAAGCGCGAGTCCCTGGCGGTCAGCGATTACATCGACCGGTACAACCCGGAAGACGGGACGATGTACGAGGGGTTCAATCCCTTCGCGGATCTTGATGAGCTGGCGCGCAAGCTGCGCCATGGGCTGCGTGGCTGGCTGTCCCGCGAGTTCATCGACCGGCCGGGTGGCCGCTCGCCGCTGCCGGACGCCCCAACGACCGATCTGCGCCCCTACCTCCAGCGCCGCAGCGAACAGTGGCGCACGGGCGCGGGTGGCCGGCTCGACCGGCGTTTCGTCAACCTGAAGCTGATGGTCGATCACGGTCTGGCGCATGAAGGCCCGCGCCATGAGGTCAAGGGTGAATACGACCTGCTCGCCACGCTGCTGGCCGAGCGGCAGGACGTGGGCGCGTGGGTGCTGGTGGGCGATCCGGGGTCGGGCAAATCGACCCTCTTGCAGCACCACGAGATGACGACCGCCGAGATGGCACTGGCGGCGGATGAGGGTGCGAAGCCCGAGGTCTGCGTCTGGCGGCGGCTGTCCGAGTACAGCCACGACAGCCCGCCGCCTGCGGATTGGCTGGCCCTGCACTGGCCGGACACATTGCCGCCGCTGCAGGCGCTGCGCGGGGTGGCGCGGGTGCGTTTCCTGCTCGACGGTTTGAACGAGATCAAGGCACCCGACCGCGAAAAGCAGCTCGAAGCGATCGACCGCTGGACCGCCTGGGCGGCGCGGCAGGCCCACGACGCGGCAGGCGAGCACCTCGCACCGATCTTCAGCGTGCGCACGCTCGACCAGAGTCCGCTGAGCACGAGCGGCTTCGAGGTGCATCAGGTCGTGGTGGCGCGCTGGACACCTGACCAGATCCGCGCCTATTGCGACCACACGCTGGGCGAAGGGAACGCGCTGTGGCCGGTGATCGCGGAGGACAAGTCCAAGGCCCTGCTCGACCTGTCGGCGTTGCCGTTCAACCTGTGGGCACAGTGCGAGTTGTTCCGTGCGCTGGGGCGGGCGGCAACGGATCGGGCCGAGCTGATGGGCGGGATGTTCTGGCAGATGCTGGTGCGGCGGGTGGGGGACGCGCCGCTGAAGGTGGCGGGGCTGCTGGGTGAAGCGGATCGGCAGCAGATCGCCAGCGGGAAATGGAAGCAGACGCTGCGGGCGCTGCCCGAGAAACAGGGCTGCCTCGTGCCTTGGCTGGATGAGACGATGCAACGGCTGCACCGGCTCGGTCGGCAGGTCAGCGTGGCGCAGGACGAATTGCTGGCCGGTCTGGAGGCCCGTCCTGGTTGGGCCACGCCTGCACAGTGGCTTTACGCCGTGCGCAGCCTGGAGCTGATCGGGGAGGGCGGCGCCGACGAGTACAGCACCGACCCGCTGCTGCGCTGCACCCACCAGCTTTGGCAGGAATTTTTCGCCGCCCAAGGCATCCGCGAATTGCCGAGCCGGGCGCCGGAGCGGTTGCCGGACCTGCACCCGCCTGCGCTGGTGCCGCTGGAGGAGGTGTTGTCCAAGCTGGGGGTTCAAGAGCCGCTGCCGGGGCCGGACCCGTCGCATTGGGAGGAGCCGGTGAAGCTGGCGGTGCAACTGGTGCGCGATCCGCTGGCGTGGGTGCGGGCGCTGGAGCCGGTGAATCTGGCGCTTGCCGGGCGGGCGGCGGTGGCGTGTCAGCAGAAGGCCGAGGCGCTGCATGGCTCGGCGGTGTTCGACGGGCTGCGGCAGGCGCTGCTCAAGCGCAGCCGGGATGCGGCGGTGGATGTGCGGCTGCGGATCGAGGCGGGGCTGGTGCTGGGGGATCTGGGTGATCCGCGCTATGAGCGGCGCACCGGGCCACATGGAGACTTCCTGTGGCCGAAGTCGGAGCACTGGGTCCGCATTCCTGGCGGGCGTTACACGATCGGCAACAACGACGGCCCGAGCTTCGAGGGGCCGGAAACGCCGGTGCGGCTGGAGTCGTTCGAGATGGCGTTTGCGCCAGTGACGAATGCGGAGTTCCGGTGCTTTGTCGAGGCCAAGGAGAAGGGGTATGAGCAGCCCGAGTGGTGGGATGGCCCGGAAGCCAAGCAATGGCTCAAGGAGGGGCTGCGCAATGAGCGGGAAATTCAGCGGACGCAAGGGTTGGTTGACCAAGCCAAGGCGGACATCGAAGCGTTTCTCGGGCAGTACAACTTCACTGAATCGGTTCGGGCGCAGTGGCGCGAGTTCGCAGCCCAACCCCAGGAACAAGTCACTGCGCAATTGCATGAGTGGTACGGCGCCAACGGCAAGGGCTACACCGAGCCACAGGAGTGGCAGAACCCGGCCTTCAACGCCGCTGCGCAGCCCGTGGTGGGCATCTGCTTCTTCGAGGTGATGGCGTATACGAAATGGCTGACCGCCCAGGCCGGATTGCCACCTGGATCGTTGCGGCCGCCGCTGGAAGCCGAGTGGGAGGTGGTAGCTCGGGGCGGCTTGGCGCGGCGTCGCTGGCCGTGGGTGGGGCCGGACCCCAAACCTGGACAGATCAACGACGGTGCCGCCCGCCTGCAACGAACCAGCCCGGTCGGCGTGTTCCCTCAAAGCGACACACCGGACGGTCTGGTGGACATGGCGGGCAATGTCTTGGAATGGACGATCAGCGAATACATCGAGGAGCCGAACCGGCACGATGCCAAAGCCCTCGTGACACCGGTTCCCGCCGGGCCGGCCCGGCGGGTCGTGCGCGGCGGGTCGTGGTACGGCGCCACGGAGAACTGCCGTGCGTCCTTTCGCTACGGGGACGGTCCGGACAACCGCGGCAGCCGCCTGGGGTTGCGGTTGGTGCGGCGGCTGGGGCCCCATTCAGAACCCTGAATTCTGGACCGTCGCGCAGGCGATGCAGCAACCTCGCGTGCCAGTGGCCGCAATCGAGTGACTTGAAATTGCCGCAAAAAAAGCGACAATCGTCTTCAAATATGCAGCAACATTCCGCCCTCGCCAGCGTCCTCTTGCCCGAATACCGCCGCCGCGTGCTCGGCCTGCTGCTGCTGCACCCGGACGAGGCACTGCACGGCCGCGAAGTCGCCCGCCGCACGGGGCTGCCCGCCGGCACCATCACCCGCGAACTGAACAAGCTCGCCGACGCTGGCCTGCTCCAGCGCGAGCGGCGCGGCAACCAGCAGGTCTACAGCGCCGACACCGCCTGCCCCGTCTTCACCGAGCTGGCCAGCATCCTGCGCAAGACCTCCGGGCTGGCCGACGTGCTGGCGCAGGCGCTGGCACCGTTGGCGGATCAGGTGCGCGTGGCCTTCGTGTTCGGCTCGGTCGCCCAGGGCACGGCCACCCGCGATAGTGACCTCGACGTGATGCTGATCGGCGACGGCCTCGGCTTCGCGCAGGCCGTCGAGCTGTTCTACCCGCTGCAAGCCGACCTGGGCCGCGAGATCAACCCGCGTGTCTACGCCGTGGCCGAGTTCGCCGCCAAGGTGCTGGATGAGCCGTACCTGCGCGACGTGCTGGCCAAACCGAAGTTCTTCTTGAGAGGGGGAGACGATGACCTTGCAGAACTTGCTCGGCCGCACGCTTGACATGGTGACACCCGATCGGGCGCAGGTGGTCAAGCAGCTGGCCGTCGCCGAGCGCAACATCGCCGATGCGCAACTGAACGGGCTGAGCGCCGAGAACCGCTTCGACGCCGCCTACAAGGCGATCATGCAACTGGCGATGCTGGTGCTGCACGCCAACGGCTACCGCACCCGGACCAGTGTGCCCGGCCACCACCAGACCGCGATCCAGACGCTGACGCTGACGATCGGCTTGCCGCCGGTGAAGGTGCGCCTGCTGGATGCCCTGCGGCGGCAGCGCAACCTGTCGGATTACTCGGGAGACCTGGTGCCAGATCCGCTCGGCCTTGATCGAGGTCATGGTTCGTCCGGCACAGCCCGGCAGAATCCCCCGCTGCAACGCCTTTGACCCCGAGTACCTGTTGGCGCAGCCTGCCCAGCTTGGACCCCAGACACCGCAGACATCCGAAGGAACCCACCATGACCATGCAACGCCGCGTTTTCCTGATGACCCTCGCCGCTTCCGGCGCCGTGCTCGGCACCGCCGCCCAGGCGCAAGCCCTCGTGGACGAGAAGGACGCTGCGGCGGCCGGACTCGGCTACGTGGCCGACGCCAAGCGCGCCGACGCCAAGAAGTTCCCCAAGTACGCCACCGGCCAGAACTGCGCCGGCTGCGCGCTGTACCAGGGCAAGGCGGCGGACAAGGCCGGCGGCTGCCCGCTGTTCGCTGGCAAGCAGGTCGCGGGCGCTGGCTGGTGCAGCGCCTGGGCCAAGAAAGCCTGATCGCCGCCTGATCCGACCCTGATCGACCGCGCAGCGGGTCCGGCCAGCGTGCCGCGACCCGCTGTGTTTTTGGGGCGTGGACTGTCGCAGAATGGCGCCGAACCCCCGGAGTTCTCATGGCCGATCTGCACGACCTCCCCGCCACCGCGCTCCTGACCCTCTACCGCCAGGGCGACCTTTCCCCGGTCGAGGCCACCCGCGCCGTGCTCGACCACATCGCCCGCTGGGAGCCGCACCTGCACGCCACCTACGCGCTCGATCCGGACGGCGCGATGCAGCAGGCGCAAGCCTCCGAAGCCCGCTGGCGCCGTGGCGAGCCGTGCGGCCTGCTCGACGGCGTGCCGACGATGGTCAAGGAAAACATCGCCACCCGCGGCACGCCCACGCCGCTCGGCACCGCCGCGACCGTCCTGACCCCCGCCGCCGTCGATGCGCCGCCTGCCGCCCGGTTGCGCGAGGCGGGCGCCGTGCTGCTGGGCAAGACGACGATGCCGGACTATGGGATGCTGTCCTCGGGCCTGTCGAGCTTCCACCCGCTGACACGCAACCCGTGGGACCTGAGGAAGAACCCTGGCGGCTCCAGCGCGGGGGCCGCTGCAGGCGCTGCTGCCGGTTACGGGCCGCTGCACCTCGGCACGGACATCGGTGGCTCGGTGCGCCTGCCCGCGAGCTGGTGCGGGGTCTTCACGCTGAAACCGAGCCTCGGCCGCATCCCGATCCAACCGGCCTACGCCGGCCGCGTCGCCGGGCCGATGACGCGCACCGTCGCCGACGCGGCG
>JBEANV010000216.1:0-9851 GCA_041165285.1 Pseudomonadota bacterium
CTGCACCTGTCGATCGAGTTCACCGGCGGCACGGTCATCGAAACCGAGTACGCCCAAAGTGCCGACATCGCCAAGGTGCGCGGCACGGTGGAGGCCATGAAGTTCGGCGAAGTGCAGGTGCAAAAATTCGGTACCTCACGGGATGTGCTGATCCGCCTGCCCTTGCGCGGCGATGTCAAACAAAACGAGGTGGTTGGGCGCGTGTTTGCTCAGCTGTGCGCGGCTGAAAACGGTCTGCTCAAGCCGGTGCAAATCACCACAGACAAGGGCGAGACCATCAACCGCCAAGTCTGTGAGGCCACGGTAGACGGCAAGGCCACCGAACCACTCAAGCTCACCCGCAGCGAATTCGTCGGCCCTCAGGTCGGCAAAGAGCTGGCGGAGGACGGGCTCAAGGCCTTGGGCTTCGTGGTGGCGGGCATCATGATTTACTTGGCCGTGCGCTTCGAGTGGAAGTTCGCGGTTGCCGCCATCATCGCCAACCTGCACGACGTCATCATCATCCTGGGCTTTTTCGCCTTCTTCCAGTGGGAGTTCTCGCTGTCGGTGTTGGCGGCGGTGCTGGCGGTGCTGGGCTACTCGGTCAACGAATCGGTGGTGATCTTCGACCGGATCCGCGAGGCCTTCCGCAAGTTCCGCAAGATGACCACGCCCGAGGTCATCGACCACGCCATCACCAGCACGATGAGCCGCACCATCATCACGCACGGTTGCACCCAGATGATGGTGCTGTCGATGCTGTTGCTCGGTGGCCCGACGCTGCACTACTTCGCGCTGGCGCTGACGATCGGCATCCTGTTCGGCATTTACTCGTCGGTGTTCGTGGCCGCCGCCATTGCCATGTGGCTGGGCGTCAAACGCGAAGATCTGATCAGCGGCGCCCGCAAGGACCAGGATCCGAACGATCCGAATTCCGGTGCCGTCGTCTGACGGAGGCTGTTCTGGGCTGCGCAGGGCTGGTGTAGAGTAGAAGGTTCTTTCATTTACTGATCCGTTCGCACGGACTCCGGCTCGATACCCATGGCCTCCGCTGCTGCCCCGTCCTCGGTTCTTGCTGCGCAGGCCCGCCGTCTCTACTGCGATCAGGTGTCCCGCACGCTGAGCCGCACGGTGCGCGCCGTCATCGATCGCCTGCGCGAGCAATGCACGCAGGTTGGCACTCCGGACTTGATGCTCAAGCGCCGTGATCTGCTGGTCGATCTGCCGCGCCAGGCGGCGAGCTGGCAGCAGCTGTTTGCGGCCCATCTGGCGGCGGTGCTGGCAGGCCATCCGGCACCCTCCCACGGTGCCCGTCCCACGGCAACCCGCGCGGGGGAGCTGGCGCTGGTCGATGACTCCACGATCGATCTGGAGATCCTCGTCTCGCGCATGGCGCTGGCCATGATGGACAAGGCGAGCTGGGAGTTCTCCGATCTGCGCTACCGCATGTCGGCGCTCGACCGCCGCGACGAGATGGACCCGCACGATGTGCTGCGTCCGCACGCGCTGGCGCGCGCCGCTGTGGACAGTTGGCGCACGGCGGGGCTGTCGGTCGAACACTGGCGTCTGGTCCAGACCCTGCTCCACGAAGAATTTGCCGGACTGGTCCACGAGGCTTACCACGAGACCAACCGCTGGCTGATCGGCCAGGGCGTGTGCCCGGAGGTCAATCTGCGCCAGTTCATCCGGCGCAGTCGAGATTCCGGGCCGACGCCTGCGGCGCCAGCCGTCGGCGCTGGCAGCGCCAGTGGCCATCCCGCCCCCGGCATGCCGGCTGCGGCCGCTGGCGAGCGCTTTCCCTCGCCGCCGAGCTTGCAAGGACGCACCGGTGCCGCGTCTGGCGCCGCGGCTTACCAGGGCATGACACCCGAGAACGCGCACCAGTACGCACCGACCGTCGCGGGTGGGCTGGGCCGTGCCGCCGAACACGGGGGGGCAGGGCGTTCCGGGCGCAATGCGGTAGGGGCCTCTGGCGCTGACGGCCAGGACGCCAGCCTGACCGGCCGCGGTGATGTGCAGGAAGAGACCCGCATGATGACGCGCTCGCCCGGGCTGCTGCGCAGCATCGAGCAGGCGGAGGCGGTGCTGGGGCGGCTGAACCGGCTGGTGTCGCGGCAGGTGCCGAATTTCTACAGCTCGACGATCGCCCAGCCGCATCCGCCTGCATCGGCCGGGCTGCGCGCGGCGATCAACGAGGTGCAGGCCGCCGTGCAGCACCGCTTTGATCCGAGCCCGGATGCCCACGGCAACGTGCCTGTGCTGTCGCAGTCGGCGGCGGTCAGTACGCCGGGTCTGCTGCAGGAGCTGCAGGCCCGCAAGGCGGCCCTGAAGCAGGCGGCGACCACGCCAGTCGAGCGCGCCACGATCGAGGTGGTGGCGCTCATGTTCCAGAGCCTGCTCACCGAGGAGCGGATTCCGGCCGCCGTGCGGGTCTGGTTTGCGCGGCTGCAGATGCCGGTGCTGCGCGTGGCCATCGCCGAGCCGGATTTTTTTGCCACCATCGACCACCCGGCGCGCAAGCTGATCGACCGCATGGGCGCCTGCGTGATGGGCTTCGAGGCCGGCAGCGCCGGTGTGAGCGAGCCGATGGAGCGCGAGATCAAGCGGGTCGTGCAGGTGGTCGAGGCCTATCCCGACACCGGACGGCGGGTGTTCCAGACCGTGCTGACCGAGTTCGAGCGCTTTCTTGAGGACTACTTCAAGTCTGCTCACCTCGCCGCGAGCAAGGGGGTGTCGCTGGCGCAGCAGATCGAGCAGCGCGAGACGCTGGCGATCCAGTACACGATCGAGCTGCGCAAGATGCTCAACGAGGTGCCGGTCCACGACGGTGTGCGCGAGTTCCTGTTCCACGTCTGGGCCGACGTGCTGGCGACGACCGCCGTCAAGGCCGGACAGGCCAGCGAGCCGACCAAGGCCATGCGCAAGGCGGCAGCGGATCTGATCTGGCTGGCCAGCGCCAAGGTGTCGCGCGAGGAGCGCTCCGAAGCGATCCGCCGACTGTCGCCGCTGCTCAAGAAGCTGCGCGAGGGCATGGTCTCGGCCGGCGTGCCCGTGCCGAAGCAGGACGAATACATCCAGTCGCTGAACAATGCCTTGCAGGCGGCGTTCTCGGCCCGCAGCGCGGCCATTCCGACTGAGCGCCTCAACGAGCTGATGATGCAGCTGGAGACACTGGAGGACATGCTGCCGGACGTGGACCACATCGAGATCGACGAGTCGATGGTGCGCGACCTTTCCGGCCACGAGACCAAGGATCTGGAAGTGGTGGCCGAAGGGGGTTCGATGCCTACGCCGGCGATGGTCGCCTGGTCGCACAACCTCAGTGTGGGCAGCTGGTTTCGGCTGGATTACCGCGACACCATCGCCAATGTGCAGCTCGCCTGGCAGGGCACGCGCAAGCAGTTCAGCCTGTTCGTGTCACCCCAGGGGCGCGGCATCCTGTTCCAGAAGCACCGGCTGGCAGCCTTCCTGCAAGCGGGGCTGCTGGTGCCGGTGGAAGAAGAGTCGCTGACCGTGCGTGCGACGCGCGACGCGCTGGCCAAGCTCGACGCGGACCCGGGGCGCCTGCTGCACTGAGCGGTGGCTTGCGGCGGTGCCGCAGCGGCTTCAGTGGATCAGCCGGTCCTCGGCATCCACGAACAGCTCGTCGAGGATCAGCGCGTCGGGCTCTTCGCCGATGCTCCAGAACACCATCAGCACGATGATCTTCAGGTCTTCCAGCGCAAGTTCGCCGGTGGTCGCCATGGCGCGGTCCACCGCGATCTCGCGCATCGGCGCGGGCAGCACGCCGGCGGATTCGAGAAAACTCAGGAAGGCGATCGACGCGGTGCCGAGCTGGTCTTGCTCGGCAGGGGTGTAGACGCGCATGGACAGGGTGCTCTGGGCCTTGGCCTGGGATTCGGCCACGTTGGCCAGACCGTCCAGCCAGCTCAAGGCGTCCTCGATCTCGTCGCTCTCGAAGCCCACGGACGTGAGTTTGCGTGAAAGCTGGGCGTGGTCCGGACAAGCGTCGGGGCGCCAATAGTTTTCGTAAAGATAAACGAGCACGTCGAACATGAAACCACTATACCTGAGCGACCGGGGCACCACGGGGATGCACCAGAGCCGTGCCCGTGGTCCCCGTGCACGGAGTCACGCGCTCGACTGGCGCAGAAACAGCTGGCCCGGCAGGCGCACCACCTGACCGGAAAGCTCCAGTTCCAGGAGCCGGATGCTGAGTTCCGGCGTGGGCCATCCGGTGCGCGCCTGCAGGGCGTCGAGCGTGGTGGCGGTCCACCCCAGCGCCTGCAGCAGCGGGTCTTCCGGCTGGCTGTCGGCGGGCGCTGCTGCCTGTGCTGCCTGCTCCTTGGCGGGCCGGGCGGCTGTGCTGGTGCCCCAGTGCAGTTCGTCGAGGATGTCCTGCGTGGTCTCGACCAGCTTGGCGCCGTCCTTGATCAGCTTGTGGCAGCCCTTGACCTGCGGACTGTGGATCGAACCGGGGATGGCGAACACCTCGCGCCCGCACTCCATCGCCAGCCGTGCGGTGATCAGCGAGCCGGACTGCAGCGCCGCTTCGACGACCAGCGTGCCGCGGCCCAGACCGGCGATCAGGCGGTTGCGCTGCGGGAAATGCGGTGCCAGCGGCGGGGTGCCGAGCACGTGCTCGGACAAGATCAGGCCCTCGGCGGCGATGCGCCCGGCCAGCGCGTGGTGCTGGCGCGGATAGACCCGGTCCAGCCCGGTGCCGACGATGGCGATGGTGCCGGACGGCCCGCTCAGCGCGCCTTCGTGTGCCGCACCATCGACGCCCTGCGCCAGCCCGGACACGACGACCATCCCTGCCCCGCTCAGCGCAGCGGAAAACTGGAAGGCGTTGTCGGCCCCTTGCGGCGTCGGATGGCGGCTGCCGACGACGGCCAGTGCGTCGGTGCCCAGCAGGTCCAGCCGACCCCGGGCATGCAGTACCAGCGGCGGATCGGCCATCTGCTGCCAGGCGGACGGGTAAAGCGGGTCGCCAAGCAGGAGCAGGTGACAGCCGGGTTGCTCCAGCCACTGCGCGGTGCGTTCCACCAGATCGTCGTGGCCCTCGGGTGGGCGGGCCAGCGCCTCGCCAACCTTTCCTTCAAGAACCTCGCGCCAGGCGGCCGGGGACGCTTCGAAGATCTCCCTCGGCCCGCCAAACGCCATCAGCAGGCGGCGCGCCCGCTGGCGGCCGATGCCAGGGGTTTCCAGCAGGCGCAGCCAGGCGGCGAGTTCGTCGCGGGCCAGGTCGGCCGTGCGGAGGTCGCTCACCATCACGGCGGCGTGAAGCGGTCGCCGGGACGCACGGCGGTCTCGGCGCTCAGGATCAGCGCATAGGACACGCGGTCGAACACCCGGAAGACGAAGAGCTGGCCATGCGCTTCGTCGGGCAGCTTCAGCGTCACCTTCAGCGGGTCGGCCTTGTCCTGCACGCGCTCGCCCGTGCGCAGCACCGCCAGCACATGGCCGCGCTCCACGCCGTCGCGCTCGCCGCGGTTGAGTGCCACGATCTGGTTCTGGCCCGCGGACAGGCCGTCGCCGTAGATCGAGACGATGCGCCCTTCGATCGGCTTGCTCGGGGCGTGGGGCACGTAGTTGCGGTTGTCGCGGACGGGGGCCTGCGCCATGCGGTCACCGATGCTGGCTTCCTGGCGCAGCGAGTTGAGCACGAAGGTGGCCGGCACGATCTCGGTGGTGCCTTGCGCGTCGGTCCGGGTCTCGCCGGCGCGCAGGTATTCGGCGTTGCCGACGAATGCGGCTTCATAGCCGAGCACCTCGCCGCTGGACGGATCGCGCAGTGGCCGTGCTTCGCGGAACACACGCCAATCCCGGGTGGCAGGCATCTCGCCGCGCACGTAGGCCGTGTCGCCCCGACTGAGCAGCACCCGCCCCTCGCGTCCGGCAACGATGCGCGGCGCACGGGCCAGCGTGTCGCTGTCGAGCACCACCGCGTCGTTCAGGAAGGGCTCGATCAGGTGCAGCGCGATCGAGG
Source organism: Pseudomonadota bacterium (assembly GCA_041165285.1). GTDB lineage: Bacteria > Pseudomonadota > Gammaproteobacteria > Burkholderiales > Burkholderiaceae_C > Sphaerotilus. The sequence continues at coordinate 5,972 of JBEANV010000216.1, forward strand.
CGATCGGCCCCATGCCCGCGTCACCGGCCCGCACGCGCGGCGAGAGCTTGACCGTGTTGCCCGTGCCGTCGCCGAACACCAGCCGCGCCCGCCCGCCGCTCTTGACCAGGGTCAGCACCTGCCCGGGGTAGATCAGGTGCGGGTTGCGGATGTCCTGCAGGTTCATGCCCCACAGCTCCGGCCAGCGCCAGGGGCTGCGCAGGAACAGTTTCGAGATGTCCCAGAGCGTGTCGCCGCGCTTGATCGTGTAGCTGTCTGGGGCGTTCGGCGCCAGCTCGGACAAGGGCACACCGGCTTCAGCGACTTTCTGTGCTGTGCCCCGCTGGGCGCCAGTGATTGGATAATCGGGGAATGCGTGGGCTGCCGGGAGCGACAGGCCGAGCACTGCAAGGGTCAGGAGGCTCGCGGCCCTGGCGCTTGCGCGCTGGACGGGAGCAAGCTTGCCGTGGCACAGGATCATGGAGTCCATCTCCGTGCGCCGACCCCTCGGGCCCGCGCAAAACTCTTCAATCAATCGCATAAATTCTGCCCCTAAACCCTTGATGCTGCAACGAAATCGGCCGTGGCGCCCATGACGTTGTCCTCGAACATGAGCCTGCTGACCATACTTCGCTACCCCGATCCCCGCCTGAACAAGATCGCCAAGCCGGTGGCGACCGTCGATGACCGATTGCGCCGGCTGATCGACGACATGTTCGAGACGATGTACAAGTCCCGCGGCATCGGCCTGGCCGCCACGCAGGTCGATGTGCATGAACGGCTGATTGTGATCGACGCCTCGGAGGACAAATCCGACCAGCTCGTTTTGATCAATCCCGTCATCATCGCGCACAGCGAGGAACGTGTGGTGAGCGACGAGGGCTGTCTGTCCGTTCCGACCATTTATGACAAGGTCGAACGCTACGCCACCGTGGCCGTGCGCGCGCTGGACCGCAACGGCCAGTCCTACGAATTCGAGGCCGAAGGATTGCTGGCCGTCTGCGTGCAGCACGAGATGGACCACCTGGTGGGCAAGGTCTTCGTCGAATACCTCTCGCCGCTCAAGCGCAACCGCATCCGCAGCAAGATGGTCAAGCGCCTGCGCGAAGACGAGGACGAGGAGTGATGGCCGTGGCGGGCGCTGCACTGCGCGTCGGTTTCGCGGGCACGCCGGAATTCGCCGCCGAGGCGCTGGCGGCGATCCTGGCCGCTGGCCACACCGTTCCGCTGGTGCTGACGCAGCCGGACCGCCCCGCTGGCCGCGGCATGAAGCTGCAACCTTCCGCGGTGAAGCAGTGTGCGCTGCAGCACGGGTTGCCGGTCGTGCAGCCGACCAGCCTGAAGCTCGACGGTCGTTATCCGGACGAGGCCGCCGCGGCCCGCGAGGTGTTGCAGGCGGGGCAACTTGACGTGCTGGTGGTCGCCGCCTACGGGCTGATCCTGCCGCAGTGGGTGCTGGACCTGCCGCGTCTGGGCTGCCTCAACATCCACGGCTCGCTGCTGCCGCGCTGGCGCGGGGCGGCACCAATCCACCGCGCCATCGAGGCCGGTGACGCCGAGACCGGCATCACCATCATGCAGATGGACGCGGGGCTGGACACGGGCGACATGCTGCTGGTCACCCCCGAGCCGATCCGCCCGGACGACACCACCGCCGCGCTGCATGACCGGCTCGCCACGCTCGGCGGCCGGTTGATCGTCGAGGCGCTGGCCCTGGCCGGGCACGGCGGTCTGACCGCGACGCCGCAGCCCGCCGAGGGCGTCACCTATGCCCACAAGATTGACAAGCGCGAAGCGGCGCTCGATTGGACGCTGCCCGCCGAGGTGCTGGCGCGGCGCGTCCGGGCGTTCGACCCGTTTCCCGGCGCCAGCTTCAACCGCGGAGGCGAGACGCTCAAGGTCTGGCAGGCGCAGGCCGTGGCAGGGCAGGGTGTGCCGGGCACGGTGCTGGAGGTGGATGGCGACCGCCTCGTCGTCGCTTGCGGTGCGGGTGCGCTGGCCTTGGCCAGTTTGCAACGACCGGGCGGGCGCCGCCAGCCGGTGCGCGATGTCCTTCGGAGCTGTGCCATCGGCGTTGGCGAGCGGCTCGGCTGAGCGGGGCGCGGCTCAAGTCGCGCGGCCGGACGACGATAGCGCTGGGGACGACACCCCGAGTTCAGCCATGCGCCATCCAGCCCCTGCCAATGCCATTGCCTTCGCCCTGATCGCCTCCGGCTTGCTGGCAGGCTGCGACCAGCTCGGTATCGAGTCTGCCAGCGACACCCGCGCCCGCGTCGAAGCCGATGCCAAGGCCATCGGCAGCGCCTGCCGCCACGCCATGCGGGCCATCGAGGATTGCTACACCCTCAACCCCAAGGCGGACAAGGCGGCGGCCTACACCGGCTGGCGCGAGATGGACGAGTACATGCGCGAGAACAAGCTCGAAGGCGTGCCGCCTGTCGTGCCGCGGCCCGAACCGGCGGGCAAGAAGAAGCCCGCGTCTGCCGAGGACATCATCGACGAGCCCAAGGAAGCGCCGAGCAAGGGCCACGCCAAGCCGGCCCACTGACCCGCGGGCGATGTGACAATGCCGGGATGTCCCGACCCGGCGCCGAACCCCCTGCCGCGCTGATCCAGCGCCTGCGTCACCGCTTCCAGCACCCTGAGGGTCGGCGCGGTGTGCGCGACATGCTGCCGATGCTGCCCGGCATGGCCGCCTGGGGACTCGTCACCGGCGTGGCGATGGTGAAGAGCGGGCTCGATTCCTGGCTGGCGCTGCTGATGTCGCTGACGGTGTTCGCCGGCTCGGCGCAACTTGCCTCGCTGCCACTGATCGCCACCGGCGCGCCCATCTGGGTGGTGCTGCTGACGGCCTGCATCGTCAACCTGCGCTTCGTCATCTACAGCGCGCAATGGCGCTGGTATTTCGGCCACCTGCCGCGCAGCCGGCGCGTGTTGGTCACCTACCTCGCCGCCGACATCAACTACGCCCTGTTCGTGAACGCCTGGCCCGAGCCGGAGCCGCGGCCCGGCCAGGTCGAGTACTTCGTCAGCGGTGCAGTGGTGCTCTGGCTCGGCTGGCAGATCCCGTCGATCGCCGGCATCGTGCTCGCCGACGTGATCCCGCCGCAGTGGGGCCTCGGATTTGCCGGCACGCTGGCGCTGGTCGGGCTGACTTGCTCGCTGCTGGTGGACCGGGCGACCTGGGTGTGCGCTGCCGTGGCGGGGCTGGCGGCGGTGGCGGCGTTTGCGCTGCCGTACAAGCTGCACATCGTCGTTGCGGTGGCGGCGGCGGTGGCGGCCGGGTTGCTGATGGAGTGGCCGGGCGGCGGGGGCGGGCGTCCGTTGGAGCGCTGGTTGGGCCGCCGCAGTCTGCGGAGGTCCGCGCCATGAACACCTGGGATGCCGCCCTCACCATCGTCGGTCTGGCGCTGGTCACCGTGCTGACGCGCAGCCTGCTGATGCTGCCGCGCGAGGAAGTGCCGATCCCCGCCTGGGCCAAGCGGGCGCTGAAGTACGCGCCGCTGGCTGCGCTGGTCGCCATCGTGGCACCCGAAGTGCTGCTGACCCGCGGTGCGCTGATTGCGACGCTGGCCGATGCGCGGCTGCTCGGCGCTGCGGTCGGGTTGGCGTATTACTTCTGGAAGCGCGGCATTCTCGGCACCATCGTCGTCGGCATGGCCGTGTTCCTGCCGCTGCGCATCGGGCTGGGCTGGTAGCGCCCGCGCATTCCGTTCCCTCTCTACTTCTGTTTTTTCTCTTGCACATCAAGGAACCATTGGCATGAACGTCCTTCGCCTTCAAGACCTGATCGCCGCCGGCAAGATCGCCGGCCAGCGCGTGTTCATCCGCGCCGACCTGAACGTGCCGCAGGACGACGCCGGCCACATCACCGAAGACACCCGCATCCGCGCCTCGATCC
>JBEANV010000217.1:0-4133 GCA_041165285.1 Pseudomonadota bacterium
GCCAAGAGCGGCGGCAAGATGAAGGTCAACGTGTTTGCCGGCGGCACGCTGGGCGGCGATGCGGCCAATGTGTCGGCACTGCAGGGTGGCACCATCGAGTTCGTGATGCTGAACTCCGGCATCCTGGCCAGCCAGGTGAAGGATTTCGAGGTCTTCGATTTCCCCTTCATGTTTGCCAACGGCAAGGAGGCCGACGCCGTGGTCGATGGCGCGTTCGGCCAGAAGCTGCACGCCAAGCTGGCCGAAAAAGGCATCATCGGCCTGGCCTACACCGAGCTGGGCTTTCGCAACATCACCAACAGCAAGAAGCCGATCAACACGGTGGCCGACATCGACGGCCTGAAGCTGCGCGTGATCCCGAACCCGATCAACGTCGATTGGGTCAAGGCCCTGAGCGCCAACCCGACCCCGATGGCCTTCCCCGAGGTCTACGCCGGCCTGGAGCAGAAAGCCATCGACGGCCAGGAAAACCCGCTGTCGGTGATCCTTGCCAACAAGTTCTTCGAAGTGCAGAAGAACCTGGCGGTCACCAACCACCAGTACAACCCGCAGTCGATCATCTTCTCGAAGAAGGTCTGGGACAGCCTGTCGGAAGCTGACCACAAGGTGCTGCAGGACGCGGCCCGCGAGACCAGCACCTACCAGCGCCAGGTCAACCGCAGCAAGTCGGCCGACGACCTGGCCGAGCTGAAGAAGGCCGGCATGCAGGTCACCGAGCTGTCGGCGGCCGAGCAGGCCAAGCTGCGTGACAAGCTCAAGCCGGTGATCGAGAAGCACGGTGCGGCGATTGCCGGCACCGTCGCCGAACTGCAGGCTGAACTGGCCAAGATCCGCAAGTAAGCGTGCCTGGTGCGACCGGACGTCCCCTGCGTCCGGTCGCCGTTCCCCCGTCGTCTCGACGCACCCCTCTGCATCCCTCTTCCCAACCGCTCCACGCTCATGATCCGCGGCACCACCTCGCTCATCGCCCACATCGGCTTCCCGACCTTCGCGTTCAAGGCGCCGATGATCTACAACCCGTACTTCGAGCAGGCCGGCATCGACGCTGTCGTGGTGCCGATGGGCTGCCAGACCGCGGACTACCCCACCTTCCTGCGCTCGGTCTTCACCCTGACCAATATCCGTGGCGCGCTGATCACCATGCCGCACAAGGTCACGACGACGGCTCTGGTGGATGTCGTGTCGCCGACGGCGCGGATCGCGGGCGCCTGCAATGCCGTGCGTCTGGGCGCCGATGGCCGCCTGGAAGGCGACATGTTCGACGGTGAAGGCTTCGTGCGCGGTGTCCTGCGCAAAGGCTTTGCGCTGGCGGGCAAGCGTGTGCTCGTGGTGGGCAGTGGCGGAGTGGGCTGCGCCATTGCCGCGTCGCTCGCCGCTGCCGGCATTGGCGCGATCACGCTGTTTGACCGCTACACCGAGTCGGCGGACGCACTCGGCGCACGCCTGCGCCAGCATTACCCGTCGCTTGACGTCGCCACAGGCTCGAACGACCCCGCCGGACACGACCTCGTGGTCAACGCGACCCCGATGGGCATGAACGAGGGCGACCCGCTGCCGCTCGACATCGCGCGCCTGTCGCCCGACACCTTCGTCGGCGAGGTGGTGATGAAAACCGAGATGACGGCGTTCCTGACGGCCGCGGCCGGCCGCGGCTGCCGGGTGCAGGTCGGCTCGGACATGCTGTTTGAACAGATCCCGGCGTATCTGGAATACTTCGGCCTGCCGACCACCACGGCCGACGTGTTGCGCTCGGTGGCGCGGCTGAGCTACTGAGCCGCCACACCACCTGTTCTGAGGATCCGCCATGACCCTGGCCTGTTTTGCTGACCGCGAAGCCATCGGTGCTTTGCCCAACCCCTTGGGATTGCTGGGCATCGAATTCATCGAATACGCGACCAGCCGCCCGCAGGCCCTGGGGCAGGTACTTGAACGACTGGGCTTCGTGCCCGTGGCGCGTCACCGCTCGCGCGAGGTTCAGCTCTACCGCCAGGGCGACATCCACATCATCGTGAACGCCCACCAGGGCGGACTGAGCGGCCAGGCCGCGCCCAGCGAACAGCCGGTGATCGCGGCGGTGGCCTTTCGCGTGCGCGACGCGGCCTCCGCCTACCGCCGTGTGCTGGACCTGGGTGCGTGGGCCGTGCCGACGCAGGTCGAGGTGATGGAGCTGAACATTCCGGCCATCCACGGCGTCGGCTCCAGCCGCATCTTCTTTGTGGACCGCCACCGCGAGTTCTCGATCTACGACGTGGACTTTGTCCCGATCGCCGGTGCCGATCAGCAGCCGCCCGCCCAGCAGGGGCTGCACCTGTTCGGCGTGGTGCAGTACATCGGCATGGACCGGTCGGACGACTGGACCACCTTCTACGGCGAGTTGTTCGGATTTGCCGAACTGCCGCGCGAGCAGAACTTCGGCGTGCTCACCAGTGGCCGCATCCTGGCCAGCCCCTGTGGCCAGTTCCATTGGCAACTCATCGAGCCCGATCCGGACGCTGCCACCTTCGACCATGACGAGCTGCTCCAGCGCGTGGCCTTCGGCTGCGAGGACGTGCTGGCGACGGCGGCGGTGCTGCGGGCCCGTGGTGTGGAGTTTGTCGAGTCGGCCCACGGCGTGCGCACCGACGAGCGTGGGGCGCTCACCCAGCCGCTGCTGGGCGGACTGGTGTTCGAGCTGGTCCATGACAAGCGTTGAGCCGGGCATGCCCATGGCCTTGCAGACCACCGGAAACATCGCCGATTTCGGCATGGACACCATCACGCTGGCGGGGCCGCTCGAAGCCAAGCTCAAGGCTGTCCATGCGGCCGGATTCAGCCAGATCATGCTGTCCGCACGCGACATCGTCGGCCACCCGGAAGGGGTGGACGTGGCGGTGCAGGCCGTGCGCAACAGCGGGCTGCGTGTCACCGGTTTCCAGGTGCTGCGCGATTTCGAGGGACTCTCGGGCCACCTGCACAGCTACAAGGTCGAGATTGCCAAGCAGATGATCCTGATGGCACACGCGCTGGGCGCCAAGGTGCTGCTGGCGTGTTCGTCCACCTCGCAGCATGCCACTGGAGACACCGACACCATCGCCCGTGACCTGCGCAAGCTGGCGATGCTGGCGATTCCCTATGGCCTGCGCATCGCCTACGAAGGATTGTCCTGGGGGCGGCACATCAACGAATACCAGCAGGCCTGGGACGTCGTGCAGAGCGCCGACTGCCCGAACCTCGGCCTCGCCATCGATTCGTACCACCTCGTCGCCACCCAGTCGACGCTGGACGCGCTGGACTTCGTCGATCCGTCCAGGATCTATCTGGTGCAACTTGCCGACTTCCTGTGGAACGAGGTCCGCACCGCCGAAGAGCGCATGGACACGGCGCGCCATTTCCGGGTATTCCCAGGCGAAGGCGTGCATTCCGAGGCGCTCACCGCGCTGGTGCTCAAGCTCGACGGCCTTGGCTACCGTGGCGACTACAGTTTCGAAGTCTTCAACGACGATTACCAGCAGCTCCCGCTGCCCTTCGTGGCCAAGCGCGCCCTGGATTCGGCGGTGTGGCTGGCCGAGGGTGTGCTGCGCCGCTCGGTGCCGCTGCCGGGGCAGATGCGGCTGCGGCGCACTTGAGCCCGCAGGCGCCTCTGGATCTGAAGCGATGCTGAACCCCTGACCTTCGGATGGGGTGCGCCTGTCCGCCGCAGCGGTGTTCGGGCCGTTGGACAGGAACCTCTGCGTTCCCGAAGGAAAAGTCCATGGTTCCGTTCCTGAAATCGTCCCTGTTCCGCAAGGTGCTGCTGCCGGTGTTGCTGGCAGCGGGTGCGTTTGGTGCCGCTCCCGTGCAGGCCGGTGGCGTGCAGTGGTCGATCGGCATCCAGCTGCCGGCGCCCATCGTGGTTTATCCGGCGCCGCAGCGTGTCTATGCGCCCGCGCCGGTGTACGTGCGGGCCGCCCCTGAGGTGGTCTATGTCGAGGCACAGCGCCCATGGCCGTCGCGCCACCACCACCGCCACTGGCGCGACGACGACCGCTGGGACCGCGGTGACGGCGACCGCGACCGCTGGCAGGACGACCGTGGTGGCTGGCGCCACGGGCGCTGATGGAGAGAACCCCCTCCGTGTCAGCCGGCCACCTGGCCGCTGCACTCACCGAAGCCGA
>JBEANV010000218.1:0-3277 GCA_041165285.1 Pseudomonadota bacterium
GCCTACACCGGCATCTGCATGGGCCAGGTGCCACTGGTCTACCCCAACGCTGCGCTGATGGCCGGCGCTGCCCGGCAGTTCGAATCCACCGGCCAGATCGACAAGCTGAGCCACCTGAAGAAGCGCCGCCTCTACGTGTTCAGCGGCACGCGGGACACCGTCGTCAGGCAACCGGCCGTCAATGCCACGGTGTCGTTCTTCCAGCAGGTCGGTGTTCCCGCCAATCAGCTGGTCTATGTCAACAAGGTGCCCGCCGGCCATGCCGTGATCACCCCGACCCACGGCAACGCCTGCGATGCCAACGCCGCGCCCTACATCAGCCACTGCGACGTCAATGGGCAGGGCTACGACCAGTCCGGCGCGCTGCTGGCGCACATCCACGGGGCGCTGCAGCCCAAGGCGACGAGCCTTGCCGGGCGCATGGTGACGTTCGACCAGCGCGCGTTCGCCCCAGCGGGGACCGGCATGGCCGCGGAAGCCTTCCTGTACGTGCCGCCATCCTGCGACGCCGGTCAGACCTGCAAGGTCCACGTCGCCATCCACGGTTGTGCGCAGTCGGCCGAGAAGGTCGGCAAGAACTTCATCGCCGATACCGGCTACAACGAATGGGCGGAGAACAACCGCATGCTCGTGCTGTATCCGCAGGTCAATGCCTCGACCGTGCCACTCAACCCGCAAGGCTGCTGGGACTGGTTCGGCTACACCGGATCCGCCTATGCATGGAAGGCAGGGCCGCAGATGTCGGCCATCAAGGCGATGGTCGATGCCCTGGGTCAGCGACCTTGATCACGGCGCGACTCTCGCGCGACAATTGCACGACACAAACCAGTACCTTGCCCAGCCATGCGGATCGTCTGCCCCCATTGCCAGCACCGCGGCTTTTCTGCGCTGGACAAGCTCACGGCCAATCCGGCCTGGCCAGCGCGCTGCAAGTATTGCCACAGGCATTCGCACCCGCAACCCGCGCTGACGGGCTGCGTGTTCGTGCTGACACTGGGTGTGTTCACATCGGCCACGGCAGCCCTCGCGGGGGATTGGTCCTGGTGGACGGTGGTGGTAGTCACTCTGCTGCTCACGGGCGCCACCGGCTTGCTGCTTGTGCGCCCGAGCAGGACCACCAACAGCACCTTGACGCGGCGTACCCGTGTCAAGGTGCTGTTGCTGGCGGGCCTGATCGTGGTCGCAGCATGCGGACTGCTGAGCGTCGCACACCTCGGCAACTCGGCCCAGCCGGGCGCCGCAACCACAGCCGAGTGAGTGTCAGTAGCCCTGCGGCGCCTGCTGGTGCCAGTCGGTGGCCTGCTGCAGCGCATAGCCGGCGTGCAGCAGCGCGCCTTCCTTCCAGTAGTTGCCGATCAACTGCAAGCCCACCGGCAGACCGCCCGCACCGAACCCCGCCGGCACGCTGATGCCAGGCAGCCCGGCCAGTGACGCCGGCAGCGTGAAGATGTCAGCCAGGTACTCGGCCACCGGGTCGGTCTGGCTGCCGATCGGGCGGGCCACGTTCGGGGACACCGGGCCGGCGATCAGATCGCACTGCATGAACGCCGCCTGGAAATCGTCGGCGATCATGCGACGCAGCTTCTGGGCCTGCAGGTAGTAGGCGTCGTAGTACCCGTGTGACAGCACATAGGCGCCGATCATGATCCGGCGCTTCACCTCGGTGCCGAAGCCTTCGCTGCGGCTCTTGCGGTACATGTCGTTGAGATCCTTGTACTGCGCCGCACGGTGGCCGTAGCGCACGCCGTCGAAGCGGCTCAGGTTCGAGCTGGCCTCGGCCGGCGCGATGATGTAGTACACGGGGATCGACAGCTCGGTGCGCGGCAGGCTCACCTCGACCAGCGTGGCGCCGAGCTTTTCCAGCTCGGCCAGGGCCGCGCGGGTCGCGGCCAGCACGTCGGCCGATACGCCGTCGCCGAAGAACTCCTTCGGCAAGCCGATGCGCAGGCCAGCCAGCGGGCGGTCCGCGGTCGCGCCTTCTCGCAGCATGGTGGTCGCGGCAACGAAATCGGGCACGGGCTGCTCGGCGCTGGTGGCATCGCGTGGGTCAAAGCCGCTCATGGCCTGCAGCAGGTGCGCGCAGTCGATCGCCGAGCGGGCCATCGGGCCGGCCTGGTCCAGGCTGGACGCGAACGCGATCATCCCGTAGCGCGAGCAGCGGCCGTAGGTCGGCTTGATGCCGGTGATGCCCGTGAGCGAGGCGGGTTGGCGCACCGATCCACCGGTGTCGGTGCCGGTGGCGGCCGGGATCAACCGTGCCGCGACGGCGACCGCGCTACCACCCGACGAGCCACCCGGGATGCGCGAGGGGTTCCACGGGTTGCGCGCCGGGGTGTAGGCGGAGTTCTCGTTCGAGCCACCCATCGCGAACTCGTCGCAGTTGAGCTTGCCCAGCGTCACCGCGCCGGCTGACGCCAGTCGGCTGACCACGGTGGCATCGAACGGGCTGCGGTAGCCGTCCAGCATCTTCGAGCCAGCGGTGCTGGGGAAGTCGCGGGTGACAAAGATGTCCTTGTGCGCGATCGGCACACCCAGCAGCGTGTGACCGGCGCCGTCCACGCCGCTGGCGCGCCGGGCATCGGCGGCAGCGGCCTGCGCCAGCGCAATGTCTGCATCCACCGAAAGGAAAGCACCGAGCGCAGCGTGGGTGTTCACGCGGTCCAGCAGGTGGCGGGTCAGCTCGACGCTGGACACCTGCTTCTGGTCGAGCAGGCGGGACAGTTCAGCCACGCCCAGGGCATGCAAGGGAGAAGTCGACAGGGTCATGGCAGTCTCACTCGATCACACGCGGCACGAGGAACAGGCCGCCTTCGACGGCCGGGGCGCTCTGCTGGTTGGCAGCACGGTTGTCGGGCTCGGTCACCGCGTCCTCGCGCAGGCGCAGAACCACGTCCTGCACGGCCGACAGAGGTGTGTACAGCGGGGCCACGCCGGTCGTGTCGACGGCGCGCATGCGCTCGACGATGTCGAAGAATCCGTTGAGGTCACCCAGCAGATTCGCCTGCTCGGACTCGCTCAATTCCAGCCGCGCCAGATTGGCAATGCGGCGCACATCCTGGGGCGTGAGGGCCATTTGTGTGAACAATGAGATGGATTGGGCGCACTGAGCGCAGATAAGACCCCTACATCGGAGATCATCAGACGCCGACATGGAGTGACAGGACCGATGCGGACAAGGTGACGCAGAAGCCTTGGGGTATTATCACCCGCTCTTCCAGTCACGCGCTCCTGCCGTCCACCGGACCGCCGGGATGCTTACGAGTTCACCATGTTCGGA
>JBEANV010000219.1:0-13686 GCA_041165285.1 Pseudomonadota bacterium
CCGAAGGAGCCGAAGCCCACCGAGCCCATCAGCGCGATCAGCATGAACACCAGCTCGCCAGCGAACATGTTGCCGAACAGCCGCATGCCGTGCGACACGGTCTTGGCAACGAACTCGATCATCTGCATGAGGAAGTTGATCGGAGCCAGGACAACGGCCATCACGCCGTGCGCGTGAAACGGTGCCGAGAACAGCTCGCCGACCCAGCCGCTGAGGCCCTTGATCTTGATGTTGTAGTAGAGGCAGGCCAGCAGCACGGTGATCGACATGCCAAGCGTGGTGGACAAGTCGGCGGTCGGCACGCTGCGCATGTAAGCATGTTCCGGATCGTGTCCAGCGCCCCCGTAGATGAGCTTCCAGATGCCCGGGATGAAATCCAGCGGCAGCAGGTCCATCGCGTTCATCAGGAAGATCCAGACAAATGCGGTCAGTGCCAGCGGCGCGACCGCCTTGCGGGACGCTTCGTTGTGCACGATGCCCTTGGCCTGCGTATCGACCAGCTCGATCAGGAATTCGACCGCCGCCTGCAGGCGCCCCGGCACACCGGAAGTCGCAGTCCGGGCCACGCGCCACAGGACAAAGCACCCCAGCACGCCCAGCACGATGGACCAGAACAGCGAGTCTTCCTTGAACACCGGATTGCTCAGCGAGAAATCGGCGATACCGGTCTGGGTCCGGTTGGTCAGGTGCGTGAGGTGGTGGGAGATGTACTCGCCCGCGGTCGGTGCATGTTCTGCAACGTGTTCTTCAGCAGCCATCGTTTTTTCTCGAACGGTTGTCTTGTGTCTTACGACCGAGTGGTGTTCACCCGACCCTGCCACAGCAGGGCCAGCCAATTCATCTTCATGCACACGACCATCGTGACCAGCATCGCCAGCCAACTCAGATTCGGCACGATTCGTGTCGCGGACGCCATCATGGCCAGTGCGACACCAATTTTCAATAACTCCCAGAACATGAAATTGAACGCAGTCACATTCGCATTCACGTTCGACAGCCGAGCCATTCCCACGGCCATCATGACCGCCTGAGCGACCACGGTGGCTGCGCCGTACAGCGCAGACCAGAACAGACCCATGTCGCCGAAGGCAAACCTGAGTCCCAGTGCGATCAGCAAACCCACCGCAGCCTGCGAGGCAATCAGCCCACACACGGAAATCTGCGGCAATTCGGCACGAAGGGCTTGCGCCTCTTCACGCGTCAGGCGCTTGAAATCTTCCTGTTCATCCTCATCTGCACCGTCATCGTGACCAGCCAGCAATCCATCGGGGCGAGATGCAGGCGTGTCCACGTTTTTCATGAGCAGTTGCGGCAAAACCATCGAATTGTACGTGGAAACCCCCACTGATCGCTAGCCCCTCCTGCCGATCAGCACTTCGGTGCGCCTGCGCACCCGAAACGTGCGCTGCATACAACACCGACCCTGAACCGTGCATACCCCACAGACCCAGGCAAGGGACTGGCTGGGACGTGATTATGCTCACGCTCGATGACACCGCGCTTGCACCCATCAGGCACATCCGAAATACGCTGGGATGCCGGGCACGTCGACGGACAGCGCCAGCACGCAGCCCGCCATCGGTTGCTGCGCCAGTTCGTCCGGTGGACGCTTCTCGCGCGCAGTGGTGATGTAGAGCGTCTTCAGATCGGGCCCGCCGAAACACGGCATCGTCGGACAACGCACCGGCAAGCGCACCTCGCGCAACACCTGCCCTTGCGGCGACAGGCGCAGCACGCGCTGCCCCTCGAACATCGCCACCCAGTAGCAGCCCTCGCTGTCCACCGCCCCACCGTCCGGCCGACCGCCGTAGGTGTCTAGCGACTGGCCTGGCTCGCGCTTCGGAAACTCCACGAAGGTGCGGCGACCGGACAGCCCGCCATCGGTTGGTTCGAAATCGAGTCCATAGACGGCGTGCGCCTTGGTGTCGGACCAGTACATCGTCTGGCCATCAGGGCTCCAGGCCAGGCCGTTGGACACAGTGATGCCGTCCGCGCGTCGCACAAGCGCACCTTGATCCCAGCAGTACAAGGCAGCCAGCGGCGGGTCACGAGGCTCGTAGATCGTCCCGACCCAGAAGCGCCCTTGCGGATCGCACTTGCCATCGTTGAAGCGCTCCTTGGCCGGGTCATAAGGAGGCTCGGCCATCAGGGTGCGCGCACCGGCCACCGGATCGAAGCGCCACAGGCCGTCGCGCATCGCCAGCAACAGCCCGCCACCCAGCAAGGGTGCGCAGCTCGCGGGCTCGACCGGGAAATCCCACTGCCGGACCGCCCCAGTGGCCGGATCAAGCCGATGCAAGCGCCGTCCCGGGATATCGCACCAGTAAAGCACCTGCTCCTGCGGGTGCCACATCGGCGATTCGCCCAGCAGGCAGGGTTCGCTGACAGCGCGGATCAGATCGGCATCCATGGCGGCTCACTTGGGTCGAAAGTCAAAAACGGGCCGCGATGCTACCGCGGTACCGGCCTGTAACCCGACAGGTACAGCCGTCGCATCAGATCACCCGCTCAGTAGCGACTGTGCGGGGCGTCGAGATCGACGCAGAGGTAGTGCGCCCCCGGGAGGGGGTTGAAATAGAACGGCGGTACCTCGGTGAAACCAAGCGAGGTGTAGAGATCCCGCGCCGCTTCCATGTCATCCAGCGTGTCCAGCAGCATCGACGAGTACCGCGCCCGACGGGCATCGTCGATGAGCGCCTGCGCGATCTGCCGCCCCAGCCCGAAACGGCGGAACGCACGCCGCACGTAGAGGCGCTTCATCTCGCAGGCGTTTGGATAGTCCACGTCGGTGATGCGGCGGTAGGCGCCACAGCCCGCCACGGCGCCGTCCACCAGGGCGAGCAGCAGGCAACCGGTCGGTCCGGCGTATTCCCCGGGCAATGCACGCAATTCCTGCTCGAACCCCTGGAACGACAGATCAACCGCCAGACTGGCGGCGTATTCGCCGAAAATGCTGCGTGTGGCCTCGATCAGCGCCGGGGTGTCCGGCACGATCAAGCGGGTCTCGGGGACGTGCATGGACGCAGTCTAGCCGCCCAGCGCCTGCACCCACAATGCCGCGGCAACACCCAGTGACAAGGCGATGAGCGCCAGCACCCACTGGCCGGCGTGGTCAGCCGACGCCGGAACCGAAGGCGGCAGCGCCTTGTCACCCACCAGCATCGGCGTGACCAGATCGCGCCGGTGTACCAGCCGATAGACGGTGATCGCCACCAGGTGCAGCGCCACCAGCCCCAGCAGCAACCACTGGCCCCAGGTCTTGTGCCAGGACGTGGCCGCCAGCGCGGTGGCCGACTCGACAAAGCGGATCAGCGGCCCGGTGCTGGCGATCTCGTCATCGGCCACCAGTCCGGTCAGCACCTGGACCGCCAGCAGGCCCAGCAGCCCAAACACCGCCAGCGCACCGGCCGGGCTGTGGCCGACATCCAGCAGCTCGTCCGGTCGCGACTGCCCACGCAGATAACGCCACAGCGTGCCCGGTGCATAGACAAAGCTGGCAAAACGCGACCAGCGCCCACCCACCACCCCCCAGATCAGGCGGAACACCAGCAGGGCCAGCACCGCCAGTCCGAACCGGAAATGCCACTCCATCGCGTTGCCACCGACCTTGGCACTGACCACGGAGCCCACGACGCTCAGCGCCAGACTCCAATGGAACAGCCTCGTCGGCCAGTCCCAGACCCGCACCCGCTGCAGTCCTTGCGTGACACCCTTGCTTGTCGATCCCATCGCTTCACCTCGCGTCCAAATCGGTCATACCCACGAGGCTACACTGGTCCGGCGACCATGTGGTCGCGCCCATCACCCGGAGTTCTGCCGATGAAACGTCTCTGCATCGCCCTGTGCGCCGCCGCCGGCCTGTTCGCCGCCCTGCCCGCCAGCGCCCAGTTCCAGAAACCCGAAGACGCCATCAAGTACCGCAAGGCCGCCTTCACGCTGGTCGGCACCCACTTTGGCCGCCTCGGCGCCATGGCCAGCGGCAAAGCCCCGTTCGACGCCAAGGCCGCGGCGGAAAACGCCGAGATTCTCCACAACGTCGCCAGCCTGCCGTGGGCGGGATTCGTGGCCGGCTCGGACAAGGGCGAGACCCGTGCCAAGCCCGAAATCTGGAGCGAAGCCGACAAGTTCAAGGCCGGCGCCACCAAGATGCAGGATGAAATCGCCAAGCTCAATGCCGCCGCAAAGACCGGCGACCTGGCGCAGCTGAAAACCGCCTTTGGTGCCGCCGCGCAGACCCGCAAGGCCTGCCACGACAACTACCGCAAGGAATGACATCCCGCGGAACGCTGCGGCTCACAGCCGCAGCGTTCCGGCGATGCAGCGGGTCACATCCCCGGCGATCCACACGCCCGCAAGATCCCCCACGACGACCTGTTCGACATGCACCCGGCCATCGCGCCCCAGCGCGTGGCCTTGCCCGGCGACATAGCGCGCCGGCAGCAAACCCGCGCCGATCAGCCATTGCGCCAGACCAGCGTTCAGGCTACCGGTGACCGGGTCTTCCGGCACGCCGAGGTCCGGCACGAAGGCCCGCACCTCCACATCGACCGCACTGCCTGCCGGCCACGCGCCCACCACGCCGACGTTGAGCCGGCGCATCGCTGCGTAATCCGGCACCAACGCGCGCACCGCAGCGGCATCGTGCAGACGCACGCCAAGCCAGCCTGGGCCGTTGTCGATCCACTCGACCTGCAACACCTCGTCCGCTGACAGCCGCAGCGAGCGAAGCACCTGCACCACCACCTCGGGCTCGGCCGGACCGCTGCGCCGCAGCGGTGGTGCGGCGAAGGCCAGGCGATTCGATCCGACGTCGACCTGCCGCACACGCACCAGCCCGACACCGCACTCCTGCACCACGACACCCGCCTCGCGCGGCACACCGCCGGCATCGAGCCACGCCTGGCAACTGCCCAGCGTCGGATGCCCCGCGAACGGCAGCTCGCCGCCCGGCGTGAAGATGCGCACACGGTAGTCGGCGGCCGGATCGGATGGCGGCAACAGAAAGGTGGTTTCGGACAGGTTGGTCCAGCGCGCGTACGCCGCCATCTGCGCGTCGCTCAACCCGTCGGCATCGACCACGACGGCCAGCGGATTTCCCTTGAGCGGCTCGGCGGTGAACACATCGAGCACGACGGTGCGGCGATCACGCAGGAAAGTCATGGCGTCGGCTCCGGCTGGTCCTCGGTCAGGTGGCGCTTCAGCACCGTGCCCAGGATGGCCACCGCGGTGTGGATCTGGTCCGGTGTCAACGTCACGAACGACAGCCGCACCGTGCGCGGATCGGGCGCGTGGGCATAGAACGCCGCACCCGGCACGAAGGCCACCCCCTCGTCCACCGCCTTCGGCAGCAGCGCCACGGCGTCGCAGCCCTCCGGCAGACGCACCCAGCAGAACATGCCACCGCTCGGCGCCGTCCACTCGCTGCCTTCGGGCAGGTGCAGGGTCAGCGCCTCGCGCATCGCGTCGCGCTGGGCGCGGTAGCGGTCGCGAATCGTGGGCACGTGCTGGTCGAGGAAGCCGTCGCGGATCACCTCGTACACCACGCGCTGGTTGAAGCCCGGCGTGTGCAGATCGGCCGCCTGCTTGGCCTGCAGCAGCTTGGGGAACAGCTCCCGCGGCGCCACCACATAGCCTAGCCGCAGCCCCGGTGCCAGCACCTTCGAGAACGACCCCAGGTAGATGACGCCCTCGGGCCAGCGCGCGGCCAGCGTCTTCGGCGGCGGGGTGTCGTACCAGAGATCGCCGTAGGGGTTGTCCTCGACCAGCGGCACGCGGGCCTGCTTCGCTGCGGCGATCAGCGCCTCGCGCCGCGCCTCGGGCATGACGCGGCCGCTCGGGTTCTGGAAATTCGGGAGGACATACATGAACCGGGTGCCGGGCGCATCGTGTGCCAGCGCAGCAACCGCCTCGGGCAGCGGACCGTCCGCATCGCTGGGGATGCTGGCGAAGATAGGCTCCATCGGCGCGAAGGCCTGCAGGGCGCCCAGGTAGGTCGGCGACTCCACCGCGACCGGCGCGCCGGCATCGACCAGCACCTTGGCGACAAGGTCCAGCCCCTGCTGCGAGCCGGTGGTGATGAGCACCTGGTCGGCGTCCACGGTCATGCCCTGGCCGCGCAGGTGGTTCGCCACCCATTCGCGCAGCGGCGTGAATCCCTCGCTGGCAGCGTATTGCAGGGCTTCACGCGGTGTTTCGCGCAGCACCTTGTCGCAGGCGACGCGCATGGCCTCGACAGGAAAAGAGTCCGGCGACGGCAGGCCACCGGCCATCGACAGGATGCCCGGCCGGTCGGTGACCTTGAGGATCTCGCGCAGGATGGACGGGTTCATCCGCGCCGCGCGGCGGGCGGGGTTCCAGAGGGGGAGTTCAAAAGTCATGCGCGTGGTTCCTTGTGGACCGACATTCTCTTCCCGATGAACACCACCGCCACCACGGCAGCGGCAAACACCAGCGTCATCACCTGCAGCGGCTCGCCCAGCACCGGCACCGCCAGCAGCAGCGAGAGGAAGGGTTGCACCATCTGCACCTGGCTGACCCGCACCATGCCGCCCAGCGCCAGCCCGCGGTACCAGGCGAAGAAACCCAGCCACATCGAGAACACCGTGACATAGGCGAAGCCGCCCCAGGCCGCAGCGGCGATGCCGCCCGGCGCGGCGGGTTGTGTCCACCACGCCACCGGCCCGGTCAGTGGCAGGCTGATCACCAGCACCCATGAGATGACGTGCTCGGCCCGCCAGCGCGCCGACAACTGCGCCCCGGCGACATAGCCGACCGCGGCACTGCCCATGGCCAGCAGCAACAAGCCGTCTGCCGGAACCAGGCGCCCGCCGCCCTGCACCGCCGCAAACCCCAGCACCAGCGCGCAGCCGAACACGGCACAGACCCAGAACCCGTTCGACGGCCGCTGGCGCAGGTGCCACGCCGCCACCGCCGCAGTGAAGAGCGGCAGCACCCCCGTGATGACCGCCGCGTGCATCGACGGTACCTCGCGCAGCGCCAGCGCGATGAACAGCGGGAAACCGACCACCGTGCCCAGCGCCGACACCGCCAGCGGCAGCGCATCGCGGCGTGTCGGCCACGGCGCACCAGTCAGCCAGAGGTAGCCCACGCTCAGCAGCGCCGCGCCCGCTGCGCGCCCGGCCGTGACGAACAGCGGCGGCAGTTGCGGCGCCTCGCCGGGGCCGACCGCCAGCCGTGTCATCGGCAGCGTCAGCGCGAAAATCAGCACACCGAGCAGGCCCATCAGCAGGCCGCGGTTCTCCGCGGACAGGGAAGCGGTGGTCGCCGTCATGCTTGCCCCATCCACACGGTGGTCAGCACCAGCACAGCCGCCATGCCCCGGTTGAACCACGCCAGCCGCGCCCCTTGCGCCAGCCAGCCCCGCAGCAGCGCGCCCACCAGCGCATAGGTGAAATTGCTCGTGAACGCAAACGCCGCCATTGTCGGCAGCACCCACAGCAGCCGCTCGCCCACCGGCCCCGGCAGCACCCAGCCCGCCGCCACCGACAGCGCGAACATCCAGCCCTTGATGTTGACGAACTGCAGCGCCACCCCTTGCCAGAAACCGACCTGCAAGCGCGCCGTATCCACCTGTCCGAGTTGCGCCGGGCGCGTGAGCTTCCACGCCAGCCAGAGCAAGTAGCTCAGCCCCACGGCCTTGATGCCCAGCCGCAGCACCGGCTGCGCTGCGATCGCCGCGCCCAGCCCGACGCTGCACAGCAGCAGCATCAGCGCCCAGCCCACCGGCACCGCCAGACAGAAGCGCAACGTGCGGCGCAATCCAAGGTTGGCGGCCAGTGCGGTGGACAGCGTCGTGTTGGGGCCGGGGGTGAACGACATGGCCGTGCCGAGCGCGAGCAGGGCGAGGTAGTCGGAGGCGGTGATCGTGGACATGGTGGCCAGTCTAGGGCGCCACAGCAGCACAGTACCAGTACACTTTCGTCCGATACTGTTCACTACTGTATTGGCCAAGAGAACGACACATGCCCCCGCTCAGCCGCCGCAGCGACCAGACCCTGGCCGAACAGCTCGCCGCCCACTTCGCCCAGCAGATCCGCCACCGCCTGCTCGCGCCCGGTGCTCGGCTGCCCTCGGTGCGCGACTGCGCGCAGCGGCACGCGGTCAGCCCGCACACCGTCGTGGCCGCCTACGACCAGTTGCTGGCGCAGGGGCTGGTCGAGGCACGCCGGCAACGCGGTTTTTTCGTGCGCGAACTGCGGCGCGATCTGCCAACGGCCACCCGCGCCGCGCAAACGCCCACGCCGCGCACGGTGCCCTTCGACGCCAGCGCGCTCATCCGCGGGATGCTGGGCCGCAACAGCCAGCGCCCCGGCCCTGGTCTGGGCACGCTGCCGCCGAGCTGGCTTGACCTGCCGATGCTGCACAGCGCACTGCGCAAGGTGCTGACGGAAGACCGCGGACGCGGGGATGCCGCAGCGTCACTGCAGTACGGCGAACCGGCCGGCGATCCGCGCCTGCGCGCTGCGCTGTCCGATCGGATCGCCGACTTCGGCGTGCGCGCCACGCCGTCGCAGATCATCACGGCGGTCGGTGCGACGCAAGCACTGGATCTGGTCTCGCGCACGCTGCTGACCGCGGGCGACGCGGTGCTGGTGGACGAGCCGGGCTGGTCGGTCGAATACGCGCGGCTGACGCACCTCGGGATGCGCCTGCTGCCGGTGCCACGGGGACCGGACGGGCCGGATCTGGCGGTGATGGACGCGCTGGCCCGGGAGCACCGCCCGCGGCTGTATGTGACGGTGTCGGTGCTGCACAACCCGACTGGCGGCATGCTCAGCCTGTCCACGGCGCACCGCCTGCTGCAGCTCGCGCAGGACCACGACCTGCAGATCCTGGAGGACGACACCTACGCCCACCTCGCCCCGGCCCATGCACCGCGCCTGTCCGCGCTCGACGGCTTGCGCCGCACCTTCTACGTCAGCGGGTTCTCGAAGATCCTGGCGCCGGGCTGGCGGGTGGGCTACGTCGCGGCGCCCGAAGCGCAGGTCGAGCGGTTGATCGATGTGAAGCTGCTGTCGAGCTTGACGACACCCGCGCTGCTGGAGCGGGCGGTGGCGGTCTGTCTGGAGCAGGGGCAGCTGCGCCGCCATGCCGAGCGGGTCTGTGCCCGGCTGGATGCAGCGCGCAACCGCAGCGTGCAACTGGCGCTCGGGGCGGGCTGCACGTTTGTCTGCCCGCCGCAGGGGCTGTTCGGCTGGGTAGAGACGGGGGTGGACACCGAGCAGCTTGCCCAGCGCCTGCTCGACGACGGCTGGCTGATGGCGCCCGGCAGTCTGTTCCATGCCCGCCGCCAGCCAAACACGCAGATGCGGATCAACTTCGCGACGGCGCAGGATGCGGGGTTCTGGCGGGCATTCGCTGCAGCGCGGGACGCGCTACAGCCGTGAGGTCAGGCGGGTTCGACCAGCGCCTTCTTCATCTTCTTCATCGCCGCGACCTCGATCTGGCGGATGCGCTCGGCGCTGACGCCGTATTCGGCAGCCAGATCATGCAGCGTCAGGCCACCGGAGCCGTCGTCGTTGACCTTGAGCCAGCGCTCCTCGACGATGCGGCGGCTGCGGGCATCGAGCACATCAAGCGCACGCAGCAGGCCGGGGCCAGCGAGGTCATCGCGGCGGCGGGCCTCGATCGCCTGCGTCGGCTCGTGGCGGTCGTCGGCCAGGTAAGCAATCGGCGCGTAGGCGTTGTCGTCTTCGTCGTCACCGCTCGGGTCGAGTGCCACGTCGCCACCGGCGAAGCGGGTTTCCATCTCGATGACCTCTTCGCGCTTGACATTGAGCTGCGCAGCCACCTTGTCGATCTCCGCCTCGGACATCCCTGCGCGGTGCGTGTCGCCCTCGGCGGCTTCGCCCTTGAACTGGCGCTTCATCGAGCGCAGGTTGAAGAACAGCTTGCGCTGGGCCTTGGTCGTCGCGACCTTGACCATGCGCCAGTTCTTGAGGATGTACTCGTGGATCTCGGCCTTGATCCAGTGCAGCGCGTAGCTGACCAGACGCACGCCCTGCTCGGGGTCGAAGCGCTTGACGGCCTTCATCAGACCGACGTTGCCTTCCTGGATCAGGTCACCGTGCGGCAGGCCGTATCCGAGGTACTGGCGGGCCACCGAGACCACCAGACGCAGGTGCGACAGCACCAGCCGGCCGGCAGCGTCCAGATCTTGCTTGTCACGCAGCTTGCGCGCCAGGCCGGATTCTTCCTCGGCTGTCAGCATGGGCAACCGGTTGACGGCGCTGATGTACGCATCAAGGTTGCCGAGCGAAGGCACCAGGGCCCACGGGTCGCGCAAGGAAAGAGCAGTGGAAGATGACTGTGACAGTTGCATGGTGGACATAGACTGTGCTTGCGTCCTGGAGTTCCCACCAAGTTTAGCACTCGACCTCAGCGAGTGCTAAAGCCAAAAAAGCACGCAAAGGCCAGACTTGTGACAACAGACAATCGAAAGCGAGCGGAGACGATGGGCTGGTGGAGGGGTGTAGGACTGCTCGCGCGTGCGGATCGGGCTCTGCTGCTGCGGGACCGCCGATTTGCGGTGGCGGTGGTGGGGGCGCTGTTCATTCCTGCGCTGTATGCGCTGATCTACCTGTCCAGCATGTGGGATCCGAGCGCCCGCACCAGTGCCTTGCGGGCAGGACTGGTCAATGCCGACACCGGCGTGACCTTCCGCGGCGAGACCAGCCGCATGGGCGAGGATGTCAGCCAGACGCTGTTGCGCCAGGGCCTGTTCCAGTGGGAGCGTTTCGACGACACCGAGGCGGCCAAGCGGGCGGTGCGGCGGGGCGAACTGAGCTTCGCAGTCCTGATTCCTCCGGATTTCAGCGAACAGGCAGTGCCTGGCCGCGAGGCTGGTGCGGCCAAGCTGGTGATCTACACCTCCGAAGGCAACAGCTACAGCGCTGCCGGATTCGCCAAGCGCTTCGCGCCAGAACTGGCGCACCGCGTCAATGAGGCGCTCAACGAGCAGCGCTGGGACATGGTGCTGACCTCGGCGCAAGGCTCCAAGCTGAATCTGGCCACGCTGCGCGAGCGGGTCGGGCATCTGCGCGACGGCAGCCGGCTGCTGGCCGATGGCGCCCACCAGGCCCGGCAAGGCCAGGCCGATCTGATCCAGGGCCTCGGCAAGGCCGGCGATGCAGCGGGCCAGGTACAACGCAGCGCCACACAACTCGCCGACGCCAGTACCCAGTTCGCTGGCGGCTGGCGCCAGTTGTCCTCCAGCTTGCGCGCGCTGGACACACACCGGCCCACCGCTGCCGACGTCGAGCCCCTGAAAACCGGCGCACAGCGCCTGGTGCAGGGCCAGACCGAGCTGAGCAAGGGCCTGGACCAGATGCACCAGGGCACCCGGCAGCTGCAGACCGGCGCGCAGGCACTCCAGCGCAGCGCGTCACCGATTCCGCTGGTGGGGGATGGTCTGGCCGAGGGTGCCCAGGCACTGGACCACGGCGCCGAGCTGCTCGGGCTCGGGCTGGTGCAGGCGCGCGACAACAACCAGCGGCTGATCGGCGGTGCCCAGCAGCTCCAGACCGGCATCCAGAGCCTGACCGGTGGTGTCACGCAGTTCAGCGGTTCGCTGCACCAGATCACCTCCACGATGCCCGACGACAGCCGCGTCGACGCCCTGCCCCACGGTGCCCAGCAACTCGGGTCAGGCGCACTGGCCCTGAGCGACGGTCTGCGCAAGCTGCAAGGCGGCCACACCCAGCTCGCCAGCGGGCTGACGCGGCTGGACACCGGCAGCGCACAGTTGCGCGACGGGCTGGCCTTGCTGGCCAACGCGCTGCCCGGCGACGTGCCGATGCCGGAGGGCAGCGCGCGTGGGCTGGCCGACTCGGTCGAGCCGGAACTGGAGATCGTTGCTCCGGTCGGCAATGACGGAGCAGGATTTGCGCCGAACTTCGTGCCAATGTCACTCTGGGTGGGTGCGGTGACTGCAGCACTGCTGTTCAGCCTGCGCCGTCTGCCCGATGACGCCGCCGGGCTGCGGCGCTCGGCCCAGGTCGTGGGGAAGCTGGTCTGGCCGTCGGCGGTGGTGCTCGGTCAGTCGGCGGTGATGGTGGCGATGATGATCGGCGTGCTGGACATCCAGGTCCATGACCTCGCCCCCTTCGTCGTCACGGTCGCCGCGGCGTCCCTCACCTTCCTGCTGATCCTTTTCGCGTTGATCCGCTGGTTTGGCGAGCTGGGCAAGGTGCTGGGCATCATCCTGCTGATCGTCCAGCTGTCGTCCGCCGGAGCGACGCTGCCGATCGAGCTGGCCACGCCCTTCTTTCAGACCTTGCATCCCTACTTGCCCTTCACATGGGTCGTGCGGGCCTTCCGGGCGAGCATGTTCGGTGCCTACGACGGCCAATGGCTCGCGCACTGGGCGGTGGTGGCCGGGTGCGGCGGCGCGGCGCTGCTGGGGGCCACGCTGGCGGGGCGCTGGAAAATCACCCCCGCCGCGGACTACCACCCCGGGATCGAACTCGACTGACCGCCCAGCCTGTGGCTCAGGCCACCGTGCCGGCCAGCGCGCGCAACTCGTCCACGTCGCGCACCTGCACCTGGTAGCCCCGCACCGACAGCACCCCGCGCGACTCGAAGCTGCGCATCAGCCGCGACAGCGTCTCGGGTGACATGGCAAGTTGCTGGGCGATGTCGCGCTTGCGCTCCTGCAGGCGCAACTCGGCCTGACCGCTGCGCTGCGGCAGGCGCTGCAGCAGCCACTGCGCCAGCCGCGCCGAGGCGTCGTTGTGCAGCAGGTTGCGCGAGGACATCGTCATCTGCTGGACCTGCTGGGCCAGCGTCTCGCAGAACTGCTGGGCCAGCGTCGGGTGCTGCGGCATCTGGTCACGCACCGCGTCCAGCGGCAGGTCGGCCACGACCACGTCCGACAGCGCCTGGGCTTCCATCGCGTAAGGTTGGCCGAGCCAGGCGGCGCTGACGTCCAGCCACGCGGGGCCGGTCAGGCTGCGCTCGGTGCGCAAGCCGCCATCGGCCGCCCGCGAGCCCAGCACCACGTCACCCGACAGCAGCAGCACCAGCGCCCGCGCGGGCGTGCGGCAATCGAGCACGGCGTCACCGGCCGACACCGTGCGGCGGTGGGCCAGTTGCATCAGCAGGTCCACCTCGGCGGGCGCCAAGGTCTTCGCCGACAACACGCGCAGCCAAGGCGACGGATCCGCGGGCGACGGCGTCGCACTGGCGAGACGGCGACGAGGCCGGGGCCAAGGCCCCGCCAGGGGGGGAAGCATCTCCATGATCGGCAATCAGTGCAAATTCAGACTGCACTGTCGCCCATGTCGGCGGTCTCATTGTTGAGACAGGTCAAACCCCATCGGCCCTTGCGACCGTGCAGGCCCGATCAATCCAGCCCCAACTCCTGGATCTTGCGCGTGATCGTGTTGCGGCCGATGCCCAGCTTGTGCGCGGCCTCGATGCGCCGGCCCTTGGTGATGGACAGCGCGGTCTGGATGAGCCGGCCCTCGAACAGCCGGGTCAGGTCGTCCCAGACTTGCGGATGGCCCTGCTCCAGCAGCACGCGGGCTTCGCGCTCCAGATCGTCGAGCCAGGCATCGACTGGCGCAGCCGAGGACTCGCGCAGCGGTACGGCCCCCATCGGCAGCACAGCGCCCACAGGGGCCATGGCCGGCGTCGGCTGGCCAGTGGACACTGGCGGCAACGTGG